>NC_015659.1 GCF_000217715.1 Halopiger xanaduensis SH-6 | reverse complement strand
GAAGGCCCTAACCGCTAGCTGATTGACGACGCTACGTTATGGCAACGCCCGAACGGGCGACCGCTTGGCGGCTGTAATGACTAGCGACGCTTTTCCGCACCCACCATGTCTACGACAGACCCACGTGCCGACGAGTCGACAGACCGTCCGTCGCTCGAGCGCGCCCAGTACGCCCGCCGTGACTGGTGGGGCGAGGACGACGCCGACGACGAACCAACCCCTGACGAGACGGATGCAATTGGCCGCGATCCGAACGGTAACACCGTCACCGAGCAGAAAATCGAATCACTCGCCCACCTGTGGTTGAAACAAACCTCCGAAGATCCATTCTTGGACCCGGTTGCACTGTGTGAGCCACCCGAGGACGGGATGCACGATCGCGAAGGTATCCGCGCCGATCTGACCGACCCCGAGGTCTACCCACCGACGGCCGACGGGCCGCACGTCCCGCAGAAGATCATGGAGCGCAAGGCGCCGTCCTCGAAACGCTGGCGCTACAGCGAGGAGTATGGACATCTGACCTACGGCGGGATTATCCCCGACCGGCCGAAAGCGGACCTGCTCGAGCTGGTCGGATACGTCACGGCGAACATTGCGGCGGTCGACGTGCCACCACGGAATCAGCGGTTGATTCTCGAGGGTGCCGAGACGCTGAAACGACGCGACGAGTTACATGACGTCCAGATCATGCGCCGCGTCGCGGAGTGGATCTTCCTTCCGAAGCAACTACACGACGATGCCGATCGAGACTTCCGACGGTACTGAGGCCTGATTCTGCATGACAGACAAATCCAACTCGAGAGCGACGCATAGCCGCTGGTCCCGACTGACCAGCGCGATTCCGACACGCCAACTCCTCGCGATCGGCTTGGCCGTCCTCATGGTCACGTCGATCATGGCCGGGCCAGCGGCCGCTGCGCTCGGCAGCTCGTCGTCGACGGCGGGCCAGACGGATGCCCAACCCACGCTGACCGACACGCAACTGTCACTCCAAACGGCCGAGGAGAACGTCTCATACGACGACGACTTCGAGGATGGTGATTATACCGGCTGGGTCTCCGACGAAGACGGGCCGCGGATCGACACCGACAGTTTCTACGGCAACTACTCGATCAACCTGACGACGGACGACTTCAGTGGGAGTGGGTACCGAACGTTGTCATGGGAGGATGGCCCCACGTTCGACACGCACGATAATTTCGAGATCTCGGGAACGGTCAAGGTAAACGACGGGACGAACGGCGACTACCGATTCGGGATTGAAAACCCTGAGGTCGAAGACGAACACGGAGCCGTTCTGGTCTACGACGGCGAACACGATTTCTTCTACCTTGACGATCGGAGCGGCAGCACACCGGACGACGCCTCACAAGCGGGATACGAGACGACAGATCACGGAGCCGGAAAGTGGGTCAATTGGCGACTCCAGTTCGACGGCGGCGTCGCGAGCGCGAAGGTCTGGGACGCCGGCACATCCCAGCCTGATGACTGGCAGATCCAAAACGAGTTCCCCCAATTCGAGGGGAAGTTCATGATGACCCCTGGGTCGGGCAGTGAGAACCGTGAGATGTGGCTCGACCAGATCGACGCTGGTGGCAACGCGATCAGCGGGCAGGTCGTCGACCAGTCGGGAGAACCCGTCTCGAACGCGACCGTCGGCGGGATGGGGGTCAACTACGAGTCGATCAACGATTCAATCGACGATAAACAAGCCGAAGCCGAGGAACTGCTGTCTGAGGCCCAAGACATCGAGGTCCCCGACGAGTGGCAGTCCTTTAAGGACACTTACGGCACCGATGGCATGCTCGACTCGGAGTCGTTCACATCGAATGTGAGCGGCGTCTATCCGCTGGTCCACCAGAGTAACGACTGGGGCGAAGGCAGTACGGACTATCTCCAAGAGGAGGTTGACGATCCGCGTATCAGCCTCGAGTCGGACCGCGAGGTCGTGATCTCGTTGTGGGATCTTACCGAGCAGAACGCTGTCGTGCCGGAGGGGCCGGTCGACGGTTCGCAGCCGGGTAAGGTCACTGAGGGAACGGTCGTGCTCGAGCAGTATGGCCCCGGACAGGGCGTCGTCGACACAGAGACGATCGAGACCCAACACGAGTACACCGTTTCTCGCCCCGGCCCGCTGCCGGACGGCGAGTTCCACGCGATCAAGCGCGACCTTTCGCCGGGGATCTACCGCGTCTACCCCGAAGGCTCGCCGGAGAAAGGCTACCCGTTCGAAGTTGGTGGCGCCGAAGACCAGTGGTCGGCCCTCGAGACGGAACTGCGAAACGAGGCCGGTGAGCTGACCGACCGCGCGAAGCAACTCCAACAGAACGTCGAGACGGGGCTGTTCGAGAGGCGGACGACGACGACTAACGAGACGGGCCACTTCACGCTCCGGATGCAGCATGGGGTTCAGAAGGCGACTATTCAGGCGTACCGCGCAGACGGGACGCTTCTCACCTCTATGACGGGGCCGTCGTTCTCCGACCTCCGCGATCTGGCCGACGGCGACTATAATGGCACGTTCCACGTTGGACCGCCTGTTACCCACGACGTCCCCCAAGAGGATGTTACACTCGAGACGTTCAGATCGGACGAACTGCCCTATCAGGGCATTAACTCTTTGAATCAGTTCAGGGACTGGATTCAGAATCAGCAACTCAACGAGACGATCGACGACCTCCAAAGCGAGTACGACCAGCGATTCGACGAGATGGAACGGTCGGCGCTCGAGCGCGTCTACGACCAGCATCGGACGCTCGTCGAGACGGTTCCGGGCGCGGAGGATCGGTACCTCGAGCGATCCGACTACGATTCGATCCAAGATGCTGACGACCTCTCGAATGACGAACTCCCGACCGAGACCAACCACATGCAGGTTGCGCTCGCGGGGATCGGCGAGGTCGAGACGCCCGAACTCGGAGAGAACCCGATCGAGATCGGCGACGGCGGACTCAACGCCGAGTATCCGATTCCGAGCGGCATTGACCAAGACACGCTGCAACCGGAGATTCACTGGACCAACGGATCGTCGACGGTCATCGATGACCAGTACTGGTCGATCGATTCCGGCGGGATGACCGGACAGGATACGCTCGTCATCGAGGACTACCCGATCGATAGCGACGACCCGGCAGCCTTCGACCTCCGCATTATGGGGGCGGGCGAGGACGGCCTCCTCGATGACAGACTGTCAGCGACCAACCCGTCGTTCAGCGGGACGATTCCCGACGTGAGCGCGATCGACGTGACCACCATGTCGCCCGGTCCGAGCGAACGCGTCTCGATGACGTTCCGGCCGTCAGACGAGTCGAACTTCGGCGGCGTCGAATCGGTTGAGGTCATCGGCCCGGACGGCCAGCAGGTCGCGACGGACGTCTCGAGCGACGAGGCGAGTTTCAAGACCGACGGCGAAGGCAAGCACTTCGTTCGCGCGACCGTGACCGATTCGACGGGCGGCCAGTTCGTGCATTCGTTCTCGCTGCGCGCGCTCGATCAGGGACGGTCCGATCCGCCAACGATCCGCGCCGAAACCGCAACCGGCGATCAAATCTTCGCGGTCGTCGGCGAGGGACTTGAGGACGGCCGCATCCAGCGGACCGACGCCAACAGCCTCGATGTTGACGCAGTCGTGCCGGGCGGCGAGATCCCCGGAAGCGTCCACGTCAAGCCACAGGCAGCGATGGACTCGCCCGAGACGAACCTCGACGTGCGCGTGCTTGAGGGCGCCGACGAGGCGACCGTCTCGAGCAACATCGAGACCGTGATTCACCTCGACTCGCTGTCGACTGATGCACGAGTCTGGCGCGGTGAGCCGTCGTGGATCGGCCAGCCCCTCGGATGGGATGGCGGCACCCGCTACGGCGAAGTGATGGAGCGTGGCGGCGAGGACAGCGACAAGGTCGTGATCCGGACCTACACGACCGGCGACGGCTCGGCACAGATCACGATCGACGCTCGCGACGGCTTCGCCGGCATGTGGGACAGCGCCCGCCACGGTGTCGCGTCGACGATTCCACGCCCGTCGCTGCCCTTCGGGCTCGGGATGGCCGCGCCCGCGGGCGGCGTGACAGTGGGCGGCGTGCTCGGGACTGTTGTTATCGCACGTCGCCGCCGCGGCGCTGCTTGAGGTGAGATCAATGTATAGGAGAGACCTTCTACGCAAGTCGGGAGCAACGGCAGTCGCAATCACGTCGCCGGCCTTCATCGGACCACTGTCCGGTCCAATCGGCTCGAGCGAGACGTTGACGGCGTTCGCAGCCGCACGCAACGCGGGGATCAAAACCTACGGCGACGACAACCCGTCGTTCCTGATCCCCTACGAACCTGCGGAGGACGGTGAGGAGAGCCAACAGCGCAAGTCGATCCGCGAATACGTCACGTCCAACGACGGTCGGATTCTCCGAGACCTTGAGTCGGTCGGTATGCTGGCTGTCTCGGTCCCATGGGACGCGGTCGGCCGCCAATCGCGGTTCGGTCTCAAGTACTGGTCGGGTGGCTTTGATAAGCTCGATTACGTCGAGTACGCCGACGCGAACGCCGTGCTCTCGCGGCCGGAGACGGTCAACGAATTCGCGACATCCTCGGAGGTGTCCCACGACCTCAACCTCCGCGAGTCAGCGAGCATGGCAATCAGCGGAACCAGCAGCCCGAACCTCGATGGGCTTGCGTTCGACGGCGACGCGCCAGAGGCGACGCTGACCGAAGCGCGCGACCTCGTGCGCGCGAGTGATACGTTTCTCTCGGGGATCGACACCTCAGGGACGATCGCCGAGTCGATCGACACTGGGGCGAACGACGAGTCGGTCTTCGAGGACTCGAGCGGAACACTCCGGTTTCTCGATCCGTCGACGGGCTACGCGAAAGACGGCGACCCGACGGTCGGCGCGGACGGCCCGTCAGCCGTCGCAGACGGTGACGGCCATGGCTCGTGGGTCACAGGCTGTATCGCCGGGTCGAACGGCTTCGGACAATCGGCCGATATCCTGGTCGCGAAGTCCCTCGGTGACGGCGGCAGCGGCGAGGTCAAGGATATCGCGGCCGGTATCGAACTGGCCGTCGCCGAAAGCGCTGACGTCGTCTGCCTTTCACTCGGGAGTCCGCAGTGGTCCCAATCGCTCGCAGACGCGCTCGAGGAGGCGTGGAACGCGGGCGTCTTCCCGGTCGTGGCGGTCGGCAACGACCGCTACGCGACGACGTTCGTCGCTTCCCCGGCCAGCGACGATAATGCGTTCGGCGTCAACGCGACGAACGTCCCCGAAAGCGGCGATCGCGACGACGCCAAGATCGCCTACTTCGGGAACGTCGGCCCGCACCCGGGCAACTTCGACCTCTCGGATGGGGAGTCCCGAGATGCGACGCCGAAACTGGCAGCGCCGGGCATGAACGTCCGCGTCGAACCGTTTGGCGTCAAATCGGGGACCTCGATGGCCGCGCCGATGGTCGCTGGCGGGGCGCTCGTACTGGCCGCGGAAGGCTATGACAACGAGGAGATTTGGGACCGGCTGACCGCCTGTGCGTACCCGATCCCGAACGCAGGCGTTACCGAGACCGAGTACGGCCTGCTCGACGTTGAGGCGGCCGTCAACGGCCACGAGTATGAGGACAGCCAAGAAGACGTTCGCAACGAGGCGGCAATCGCCCGCGACGAGTTCAACCGCGGCTACGCGGAGGTTCGTGGCCGCACCCTTGGTGGCCTCTTTTCGTAACCATGCTACCCGACGAACTGACCCGCCGTGACGTCCTCCGAGCGGGGACTGCCGCACCCGCGTTTTTCGGCCCGTTTGACTCGAGCGACGAATCCGAGTCGAACCACCTCGAGTACGACGGTTCGGTCCCACAGTTCCCCGACCACATCGTCGATCCGCGCGACGACCTCACGGAGCTCGAGAACTACCAGCCGCGACTCGTCACGCAGAACCAGCAGGCCCGCGAGGACATGACGGGGATGTACGGCTGGTCGGCCGACAGCGAGAACCACGACGTGACGGCCCACTACTACTGGGTCCGGTCGAACACGCAGCGATCGATCTTTTCGTACTTCGGCATCGACGCGGGTCCAGAGGAGCACCACCTCGATCACGAGCCCGTCATAGTTTTCGAGGCTCCAGATGGGTCTGTAGAAAAGGTCGTCCATTCGGGCGGCCACCACATGGCCGCGGAGATCGACGGCGAGTGGGGGCATCTTATCGAGGACCGCGTCGCCGATCGGCGGACGCATGTCGTGCTCGAGCAGATGCGTCCGCACAATCACTTCGTAGAGGCGCCGGACGGCGAAGACGGCGGCTACGTCCAGGGCTACGCGGAGTTCGGTAGTTGGCTCGACAAGCGTGACCCGTGGTTCAGCTACGGCCGCTACGCGAAGACCAGCGACGTGGCGGTCGTCGATCCGTTCGCGTTCTACCCGGCCGACGGCCGCCAGCACTGGTGGCGTGCGGACACGAACGACGCGTGGTTCGCGAGGAACATCTACGTTCCGTTGACCACGGCGGCGGACGAGCGGGGCAACCTGCGGTATCAAGACAGCTAATTTCGGTGACAGCATGACAGGACACTCACTCACACGACGAGAGGCATTACTCGGTATCGGCGCTGCCGGCGCGGCGGCAGTCGGTGGGATCGCAGTCACCCAACGGGTTGCCGCCACGGATTCAGGCGAACCGGAACTCACGATCAACGGCACGATCCCGTCGGGGACGTCGATCGATGCGATGGTCGACGAGTACGATACTTCGGATTCGTCGACGCCGATCAACAGCCAGACCGTCACCGCTGACAACAGCGGGACGCTAGTCTACGATGGTCTCGAGGGTACAGGTGACTATTATTATGAGTTCACGCTGGATTTTTCCGCCGACGGCGACTCGACGCCGGAACTCGAGACACCGCTGGTATTCGAAGTCCCGCCGCCGGACCCAGAGGACTTCGAGTTCGTCAATTACACGACGAAAAAAGAGTGGTCAGCAAAACCAGACGACGCCAAAATCGTCTGGGACGAGTACCGGCTTCGGCAGTTCCAACCGCTGCTCAAGATGGACGACGCGACGCGACAGGCGTTCGACGGCCTCTATGGCTACGTCGCCACGTCCGAGGACCAAGACACTGACGTCCTCTGTTATTGGAGTAAGGTCAGCAGCGGCGAATCACTGCCGGTTGGCGATAACGCACTCGGGAGTGCGATCGGCGACCACGACCCGATCTACGTGTTCGTCAACAGCGAGACCGACGAACTCGAGCGCATCGTCTACAGCGGCTACAACCTCGAAGCCGCAGAGATCCAACCAAGCGAGGACGACCTCGAGCAACGCCGCACGGACACGCCGACTCACGCGACGTTTACGGTCGTTTCGGGGTGGAACCACTACCGACATACACCCGACGCGACCGGCCACTTTGCTGAGTTGAAATCGTGGGGCGAAGTTCGGGAAACGTGGCAGTCGAATAACTTCGGGCCGGATACGACAGCCGTTGAGAACCCGTGGCAGCTCGCGACCGCGAGCGATTGGCGGGACAACGACGGCGTGTTCTCGCTGACCGACATCTGGCTAAATTTGGGTCAGCAGATCGGGTGGTACGGCGCGGACAACATCGACGAACTACGAGAGTGATACCATGAGTTACGAAACAAGCGGCACCCTTGAGACGAATCGCTCGAGTCCGACGAACGAAACGATCGACATCTCCGACTGGTCGACCGTCACACTTGGAAGTAATCTCGTCAACGATAACGGAATTATCCGATTAGCGGAGGTTGCCACAGAACCGACTTCCGTTATCGACCAGTTCGAATGGAGTGGCTCGGTATCTGACCGATACAGCGGCTCAACTGGCGAATTTGGAATCGACTCGACAACACCAGTTTATCAGGGGGACAACAGCCTCAAAGCCGACGGGACGACCAACAATACGAGTATCGTCTCAACCAGTGGCGACGGCCTTCAAAACTACCCCTCGCGCGGTGACTGGATACAAGGGTATGTCTATGCCCCCTCGAGCGGGGCAGCGCCTGGTATCTTGTTCTTCGGCGAATCTGGAACGACGTGGAACAGCGATTACACCGGTTATGGACTCACAATTAACGTCAATACCGGCTCGTTCAGACTAGTCAAAACGGATGGTAGTTCCTTCACCGATCTGGACACTGGCGGGTCACCGACGAGCGGGCAGTGGTATCTGGTAGATATCTACTCGAACAGCACTGATATTGAAGTCGATATCACTGATCTGTCTGACGATTCTGTGCTCACACTCTCCGCGACGGACAGTACATACACCGGGACGAACTTCGGGTACAAAAAGCGCGCCGATGGTGTGTACGACGATTTCCGTCTGGCTGCTGATTACGGCATGCCGGGTGATTCGGGAAACTGACGTCGTGGAGTCTGACCAAGCACACGGTCGACTCCGGCCTCTCCGATCCAGACGGCTTCTCGCTCATCGACATGACCGCAAGCGGGACACAGGACATGATCGTCGGCAACGGCACCGGCGGCGACGTCTGGTGGTACGAGCAAGGCGGCGACCCCGATACATGGACCCAGCACACCGTCGGCACTGGATTTGACGAAGTCGAAGGCACCGGCGTCGGCGATATCGACGGCGACGGGAACTACGAGATTGGCATCTGCGACCAGAAAGTCGGCGAGCTGCACCTCGCTGTTCCGGATTCCGACGACCCGACAGGCTCGTGGTCGACTGTCATGCTCGACGATACCGCCGAGTACACACAGACAGTCCGGTTCTTCGATATCGACGGCGATGGCGATCCAGAACTCGTCTACACGGTCCAAGGGTCGCCAAGCAGTGATACGGGCAATTACGGCGTCCGGTTCCAAGACTTCGAGGGCGGCGATCCACTCGATGCAGCGAATTGGTCGCAGTACGAGATCGCCCAACTCGGCGGCGCGTTCTGGCTGCCCTACAGGATGGCCGACATGTCGGGTGACGGCAACGCGACCGACCTCGTCGTCTCATGTCGGGCCGCCCACTCACACTACGAGGGCGGAATCCACGTCCTCGAGAATCCCGGCGACCCGACGAACACGTGGACGACGCGAAGCTACGATACAGGGACCCAGCACCTGATTTGTTCGTTCGCAGACTTCACTGGCGACGGCACCACGACGGATCTGGTCTCGCACGAGTCGCCCAACTCCGCAAGCGGCCGCGTCTGGATCTCGGAGTATGACGGTACCGACTACACGGTGAGCCAGTTCCAGGGCTCGAGTGACGCGTACAACAACGCGTTCGCGCACAACTGGTCTGAGTCGGCCGTTTCGGATCTGTTCCTGTTCAACGACACGGCCGGCGACCAGGAACTCTGGATCCACGACGGCAGCGACTGGGTC
Source organism: Halopiger xanaduensis SH-6 (assembly GCF_000217715.1). Classification (GTDB taxonomy): domain Archaea; phylum Halobacteriota; class Halobacteria; order Halobacteriales; family Natrialbaceae; genus Halopiger; species Halopiger xanaduensis. The sequence continues at coordinate 59,419 of NC_015659.1, read as the reverse complement.
CTCGAAGATTCGTCCTCAAGCGCGAAGGCCCAAGATGACGTGTATGCACACGACTTCAACGGCGACGGGACGGATGACCTCGCAACCGTCGGCGTCAACAGCGGCGACGTGTTCTGGCTCGAGGTCAACCAATCCTAACAGAGTGATCCATCCATGATCCATCCACAACCCTTCGAAACCGGAGGCGTTCCGCCGCCGCCAACCGTCCCGCCGCCGAAACCACCACCCGATACCCCTACCCGGGAGGACTCGAGGTACCGTCCGCCAACCAACCACTTCATTCACAACACAATTCCAATGACAACGAACCTCAAGCGAGTCGCAACGCTGTTCATGGTCGCCATGCTGGCCCTTTCGGCCGTCGGCATGGCGTTTACCGGCGGTGTCGCTGCTGAAACAACCACGCTGGCCGGCGACGGTTCTGATTCCGCTACCGGCTTCGAAGCAAACGCATCGGATCACCTCGAGTACGATCTCTCGAGTGACGGCACCGATTTCAGCACCGATAACACGAGTACTGCCCTGCTGAACATCACGTACGACGGTGAGCAGTACTACGAGACGTCCGCCGACGTGGACGGCACGAACTCGAGCTACACGTTCAACGTCAGCCACTCGGAACTCGAGAAGCTCCCCGGCGACGCGGGCGCAAACACGACCATCACGGTCAACGCGTGGGGCGAGGACGCTGACGGCAACGAGACGACCTCGATGGACACGTTCAACGTGGACCTCGAGTTCGCGAGCACGTACGCCGTCACCAACGTCGACGATGACAGCGCCACGATCGAAGACGTCGAAGCGAGTTCGTGGAACACGTTCTCGTTCGGACTTCTCGGCGACGAGGAGCCGAACGACCTGCACACCTACGAGCAGACGGTCGGCATCAACGGCTCCGATACGACTGTCACCGTCTACGACGACACTGAAAACGGCTCGAGCGTCTTCGAAGACGCGATGGGCGACGACCTCGAGTCCGGCGACGTCATCACCGGCGCTGCGGTCGCCGCTGACGGCACGCCGATCCTCGCGTTCTACGAGGAGGCTGACACGGACGTCGTCTCGGACGGCGACACCTACGCTGTCTACAACGGCGACGGTTCGTGGACTATCCACACCGGCGACGCCCAAGACGGCAACTCGGAGATGGACGTCTTCATCGAATCCGAGTCCTACACGGCCGCAAGTCAGGACTTCGACAAGTCCGACATGGGCTCGATCTTCCTTGAGTCCGCTGACATGGGCGTGATGGACGCGTTCTCGGCGTTCGGCACCGACGCGTTCACCTCGTTCTCGTTCGGCGACCTGCTGCCGTTCTAACGCGGTAGCACACCACCCTTTCATCTGTTCGCGGTTGCAGTCGACCCGCACTGGCGGTCTATCATGGCGATAGTCTCGGTTCGATTCCGAGAGCGGGTCCTATGGCTACCACAGGCCACCCTCCGACCCTCGAGTCCGAACTGTCGGCGATCGGCGTCGCACTCGAGGGACCATCCGCTGACTACCCGCTGGTCACGCGCCGCGTGCGGGCACTCGTTTCGACCGCCGAGCCCTTCGAAACGCTCCGAGACCTGCTGCGCACCGAATCGCGCCTACGAGTCGATCCGCCCGGCCGCTGGACCGCCGAGAAACAGCAGGCCCGCGAACGCTCGTGGTCCGGCTACGGCTCGGTGGTTCGGCTCCGAAAGCAGGGCCGGCTCGGCCCGTGGACGGTACTCGAGGACGGCGAGGTCCTGGTGTCGGAGGTCGACCGGCGCGTGGCCTTCGAGATCGCGGGCGATCGGATGCAGCGGATTGCGTTCGCGGAGTGACGGCGGCGCTGCGAGTGGGCGACCGGGGCTGGTGCCCCAACGTGCGGGTTCGATTCCTGCCGGTCGTCATGTGCCGTGCTCGAGGCCTGGTATCGAGCATCTGGCAGGCCGGGCTCGCTTTTCTCGAGTTTCGGTGCCAGCACCAATCCGATCACCGACCTCACCCATCCGATCCCCCCTTTCAGTACGATGACACCCAAATCACAATCCCAACAGACGAGACGACAGCTCCTACGCACGTCCGGCGCGGCGCTGGCGACGATCGGCGGTGCCGGGATCGCATCACAGACAGCCAGCGCACAGTCCGACGGCGACTCGCAAGGCATCCTCGCGGACGGCTTCGAGGTTGAGCCGGACCGGTCGGCCTTCCTCAAAGGATACGTTGCCGGGGTCGCAGACCGATTCTCGAGTTACGATGACCCGGCGACACTGGCCGATCGGATGCGCAACGAGTTCAACGCGAATACAGACGCGTGGCTGCGCTACGGGAATTGGCTGCTCGAGGAAGCCGACGTGACGGCCGCCGGTAGCGCAACGGTCGGCGTCGATATCGGAATCTCACGGATTCCGTTCAACGAACCGGAGGACGTCGTCGAGACCCACATCAACGCCGAATACGACGACGGTACGGAGGAGTTCGTCACCCTCGAGTGGCTCGATAGTCCAGTCGATGACCCCGACTTTCAGGTCGGACTCCGGAATCAAGCCGCACAGAACGGCGCGGATGACCTTTCGGAGTTCCGTCGACGGTACATCGGCAAGAGCGAATCTGACCACGAAATCCCCGACGACGAGTATCTGAACGACCTCGCTGGCAAGTACTCGTCGACACTCCGAATTGGCGAAGATTCGCAGACGGTCCTCAACATTCTGCTTGGTCGATCACTGTGATACCCATGCCCTGGAAACGCAATTCTGACGACAGCGACCGACCGTACGGCGACCCGCGACGCGCGGCGAAGATCCGATGGGAGTCCCGCAGCCAACGCGCCATGCGGCGAACTCGAGAAGGGGCCGGCTCACTGCTCGGACTCATCACGTGGCCGCTCCGGGCCGCAGGAAAGGCACTCTCGCGAACGTGGCAACGGAGGCGATAACTCATGCCCTCGATTCGGAAACAGACACGGAAGGCCGGCAGCTACCTCGGGTCGGCACTCGGCGCCCTTGTCCGCATCCCGGCCGCAGCAGTCCGATTCACCGGGACGCAAGCCCGTGGAACGTGGCGCAACGTCCGCGGCTTCCTCGGGTGGCTCTCGATCGATCGGGCGCTGCCGCCGGCGCTGGCCTCGACGATCCGCTGGACGGGCGAGACGGTCCCGACGGCGATCGGCATCGGCGATGAGTCGTCCTACCAGCAGACGGCGGCCGCTAGCGTCTTGCTCATCGTCGCGATCGCGTCGACAGCACTGACCTTCGGCCTCACGCTCGCGGCCGTCGCGTTGCTGATTCCGTTCCTGTTGGTCGGCCTCTGGCGGTTCATCCCGGCGTTCAACACGGTCTGGAAGGACAAGGTCCAGTCTCGAGACGGACGCGTGCCACGGTGGGATCGCTGACCATGTACCGCATACTCGCCGTGTGCTTGCTGCTCGTGCTCGTTCCACTGACCGCGGTCGCGCCGGCGGCCGCGAGCACGGCCCCGGCCGCGTCGCTGGCCGACGAGTCGGACTGTACGACCGTCCGTCATGACGCTTTCCGGACCGACGAGTCGACGATCAATGCGTCACAGAACGGGACGGCAACGAGTCAGACACAGAATACAGAGGTCACAGTTGATACGAACGTCGCCTTTGTCCACCTCTCGGCGAAGAATCCGAACGGCTACTGCGTGAACTACGTCGTCGAAATTAGCCCCGAGGTTATCGATCCGGCCGAACTCGGCACGATCGACGCGAACAACGGGAGCGAGACGGCGACGTGGCACGCGATCCACGACTTCGACGCCGACGAGACCTACACGCAGGTCGAATTCACGCTCGAGGGCGGCGAGGAAGCCACGTTCGCACCGTCGAAACTCCTAGTCAAGTCCTTGAAATGGACTGGGGATGCGAATAACGCGACGGCCGGGTGGTTTCCTGATATCGGTCTCGACTCGATTATCGGTGAGAACGACCTCGAGAAACGGACATACACATTCTCGGCGGAGAACGAGTCCGAAAAGACGGTTTCTGTGTCGCTTCGAAACGAGAGCCTCGGCAAGAGCGTCGAGGAGTATCAGGCGGCCTACCGGACTGACGACCGCGACTGGACGCCGGTCGGGACCGACTCGGAGGAACCGGTGTACCGCCACGAGGTCGACGGCGGTGATGTCGTCAAGTTCACGTTCAACGACCCGAGCGCAGAGGTCGAGTTCACCGCAAATCCATCGGCGCTCGATAAAGGCCGTCACTCGGTACGATCGTACATGAGCGGCGCCGATTGGCTCCGCAATTTGGTCCCCGGATTCACGGGCGGTATGGCCCTTCAACTCCCCGCAGCGGAGGTAACAACCCAACCATGAATTCGTTCAACACAATCGTTCTCATCGGCATCGGCCTCATACTACTCCCGGCGATCATTGCCGGCGGGTGGCTCATCGCCATCGTGCTGGCCGTCATCTGGCTCGCACTGACGTTCGGTGGGAAAGTCGGCCTCGAGGTCTTCAAAGAGCGCCAGTCGGGAGCGACGGCCGCGAAGTACAAGTCCAAACGACGGTCCACAGGCGACCGTGATAACGGCCAGAGGTGGGATCGATGAGCGGCGGCATCCTTGCCCTGGTGGCGATCGCGACGGCGATCTATCTGAGCAAGTTCCTGTTCCAGCGCCACGGTGAGAAATCGGCAACCGTGTCGTCGGCGACGGGACTGACGTCGAACCTGCTCTATTCGACGGTCGCGATTTTCCTGATTCTCAGCAGCGTCGGCTCGAGCCCCGGCTCACTCGTGAGTCCGGGCGCAATCGTCGGGATGGGCCTGCTGATAATCATGCTCTTTCTCGCACAGGGCAACTACCGCGTTCTCAAAGAGTCCGACATCCGAGCGAAGATCGCGGGGCAAACATGATCGGATCGACTCGAGGGCCACCCGTCGGCCCGCCTCTTTTTTGGCGCCCCTGATTGCAGCGAGCTTGGAATCTGCTTGAAATCACGTACACGTCCTGAGACATGCACAATCCACCGATTCGACTCGAGAGACGCATCGTTCCACACGGAGGGCCGCGATAATGGCGCTTCAATTCGCGGGCTCGTTCGATAGCCCCTCGGAATCGACACGCAGGATCTACATTCCGGCCGATATCGTCACCGACTCGGCGTTTCCCTTCGGCCCGAACGACCCCTACGTCCTGCGGGTCTCGAGACACGAAGGCTTCGCCGTGACGCCGCCGGATTCGGACCGCGAGACCATCGAACTACCGCCGATCAACGAGAACATCCTATGAGACCAGCAAAGCGGGCCGCAGAGGCCCAACAGCGACGGAAACGAATCGATCGCCTGTACGAGCATTTCGACGACTGCGTGGCGCTGATTACCGACGCCGAGCTGCAAGACGAAGTACTCGACTGGATGGACGCCGCCGACAAAGCGCCGGCCGCGTCGATCCTGACCCACGTCGAGACCCGCCTCGCGGAGTTCGAAACGGAACACGAGATGTACGCCGTCGACGTCAACGGGGAGGACCACTTCCCCGACGACTGCTCGGACTGCGAGCACTACGGCGTCGCCTGTCCGATCCTCACGAACCGCTACGAACAAATCGAGCGCAAGAAGCTTCGCGAGCGCCTTCGCGGGGCCAGCGAAGACGAGATCAAACGCGAACTCCGGCGCTACGCCGGCAACCACGGCTGTGTTGTCATGATCGAGTTGATCGAAGACTGGGAGCAACAGTACGAATCGATTCTCGAGGACGGGCGGAAGCTTCGCCGTAAAACCCTCGAGATTCTCCGACCCGCCGACGAGCGCGATCGGGCTGACGCCGAAATCGGTGAGACGGTTGCGGACGCCACGGAGGGCCGACCATGAACTGGAACTACGTGCTGATCGGCGCCGTCGTTGTCGGGATTCTGCTCGTGCTCGGCTATCTCGTCGAGCGGTGGGGCGTCTTCGAGGACTCGCGGGCGGCGACCGGCGCCGACCGGGTCAACCGCACCGAGACCGGCCCCGAGACACGACCTCGGATTCCGGTGCGGGATAAGCCCCGCCAACTCCCGGTCGAACTCAAGATCATTTCGTTCTGCCTGCTCGCGATCTGTGGCGTCGTCGGCTTCTACACCTACCAGTTCCTCAAAAACGGGAGTCCCGCCGAGTTCGGCTACACGACGCAGGTCCAGTACGCACTCGTCGCGTTCGTCGCCCTCGGCGCCGGCGTCGCCTACCGCGGCTACAAGGATTCCTCGGTCGGCGAGGTCCACGTCGTCTACGAATCCGAAGACGGCGAACAGGCCGAAAGCGAGGAGACGATCTACTACGACCGGAACGCCGTCGAGTACCAGGAAGACGGCTCGATGCTGGTGCAAGAACTGCGCGATGAACGGATCTTCGGGCTCTTTCGCCGGCGTAAACTCGCCGGTCACGACCGGAAACTCCGGTCGGATCGGCCACTCGGCGATATCGTGACGCACGAAATCCACAGTGACGCGACGAAACTCGAGGACGGCAAGTGGGAAATGCGAACGCAGGGCCAGATCACGATCGACGGCGGGACGAACAACGCCGCTGACTACCGGTACCACCCGCCGCTGCGGCTGCCCTACGAGAAACAGGTCAAACAGCAAGAGGAAATGCGGAAGATGGAAATCGAGAAGAAATCCCTTCGGGCGCAACTCGCTGAGGCGCACAACCAGATTGACGACCTCGTGACGATTCTCGAGAACGGCGAATACCGACAGCGTGAGCAAGTGATGGACGAACTGCGTGAAGTGAAGGAACTCGTCGGTGAGACAAACGAGGATATCCGAATCGAATCGGCCCGCGGCCACCAGCGCCGCCAGATCAATGGGCAGGGCGATATCCCCAACCGCGAGAACGGCACCAAAGGAGGTGAGGCCTAATGCGACGGTCACTCGCTATCCTCGCGGTCTGTCTCGTCGTCCTGAGCGCCGTCGTGCCGGCCGCTGGCGCGGCGAGTCCGCAGGCCGATCGTGGGGCCACAGATTCGTCCCCGGCGCTGTACGCACTCCAAGAGAGCAACGAGACGACGTCCAACAACACGTCGACCGATTCCGGCCCGACGACGGCCGATCAGGTCCGGGTCAATCCGGTCCAACTGGACGTCGACTATCACTCCGTTGAGGTCGTCGACGAGGACGCGACGTTCAACACGACCGGCGAGTTCGTCATGTTCACGACGACCGAGCCCGTCGACGCGGCCCGGATCACCCAGTCCAACGCCGAGGCTCGCGTCCTCGATGGCGGCCAGACCGTCCGCGTCGAGTACGACGAGGGCGCCGCCCCGCCGGACGAACAGTCGCTGTATACGCTCGAGTTGTTCTTCGCCGACGACTCGTCGAAGGCGATCGATCTGTACGCCTCCGAGACCGAGCAAAGCGTCGAAGCGGCGGCGCTCCAAGAGTGGGAACCGGTCATCGACAAGTGGCAAGACTTCGCCGAGGAGCACGGCTACGAGACCGACCCCGACGGCGTTGAAGCCTACCTCGAGTGGGTCGACGACCGCGCCCAGCTCGTCGACGGCTTCCTCACCGAACTCGCCGCGCAGTCGATCGGCTGGCTCATTGCCGGGTTGATGAATCCGCTGAACGTGATTATCGGCCTCTCGCTCGCCGCGCTGGCGATGTGGCGCCGGCGCTCGAAACACGGCGAGATTGCCGACGCCCTCTCGAGCATGGCCGGTCGCTACGAACAGGAATTGATGAAACTCGAGAACGACCGCCAGACCGCGAAACGCACGGCCGACGACGAACGACTCTCCGAAGTGGCGGCGATCGGTTCCTACGCGGACTACTACGAGGATGCGTTCGGCGTCAAGTCACCGGCGCAACTCGCTCACCTCGTGGCCGAAGGCGAAGCCAAGCGGACGAAAGACGGCCTCGAGATGGTCCATCACGGCGCCGACGACCTCGATACTGAGGATCTGCATGACACGTGGCTCGAGCCCGTGCTGCGGCATATCCCACACGAACGACAGGTCGTGAATCACCTGCTACAGACGGTCAAATACATGGAATCGGAACACAACCTCGGCGCACTCTACCGCGATACGCGCGAAGACCTCGAAGTGATGCTCGACGACCTTGAGCGCAAAGAGACGCAACTGACCGGCGCTCCGGCCGCCGCGGGGGATGACTAATGCTCGAGCAACATCCGCCCCTCGTTGCGCTCGCTCTTGCCGGACTGACGCTCGCCCTGATCGGCGTCCTGTGGCTGTTCGGCGGCCGCCTTCGGGCGCTCGGGACGTCGCTTCGCTACCGGTGCAAACAGGCACTCGTGCGGTTCGTGATGGGTGGCTCGCACCCGAACACGTCGCGACTGCTGGCCGCGGTCGTCGTCGGTAGCGGGCTCGTCGCCGGCGTCGGCTTCCTCGGGTTGCTGGTCAACGAGGCCGAAACCAGCACCTCGAGCGCCCCGATCGTGACGACGCTGCTCTCGCTCGCGACGAACCCGTGGGTGTGGGCGCTCGCGATTGTCCTGCTGTTCCGGTCGCTGCTGTTTTTCGGCGACCGACTGCTGTCCCGTATCGCCGCCGAGAAATCGGGGTACAACTACCAGACGGTCCGGCGACTCGCCGAGGAAGCCCGCCAACCGGATCTGGATTCCTGCGAACGCGTCCTCGTCCAGACCGGCGACAGTGCCCAACAGATCGCCCGGTGGCTCCTCGATGCATTCGACGGGAACGGCCACGACGCACCGACGTTCAACCCACCGGGGGCCGACGGCGAGTCTGACGAGACGGTCGGCGAGACCGACGTGCTCGAGGTCCCCGACCGCGCCGAGCCGATTGACGTCGACCCGCCGACTGACGAGACCGACGCGGACGACGAACCCGACTTCTGGACGCAACTTCGGTTGTTCCGCCTCGAGTTAGGGTCGGCCGTCGACCTGCATGGCGTCCTCTGGCGCTTCCTCGCGCCGGCCGGCTTCGCGTTCGTCGGTATCCTGCTGTGGCTGCGGATCTGGATTCAACTCTGGATGATCCCGGTCGTGATTGCGGCGTCGGTGTTCGTCGGCGCCGTCTACTACTGGGCGGTCGACCTCCGACACCGCCGCCGACTCAAGGCGCTGCGCTCGCAGGAAGAACCGACCCGATGGACCGACCTCGCGATCCTCACCAAGACCGTCGAAGTGCCGGAGACGACGATGTACTACGGCTTTTTCGACGGCAACGTGTACGCGAGCGAGGACAAGCACGAACTCGCGCGGACTCTCGCCGACCGGGCAATCGACCGACTCGAGGGGCGCGAACCCGCACCGGCGATCGAGGAAAAGAACGCCTACCTCCTACAGCGGTACCTCCCGATGCTCGAGGCGTGGCGTGAGGAACACGAGAAAGTCGCGATCATGGATCAACTCATCGAGACGGTCCACGACGCGCCAGAGGGAATGATTCCGCGGGACCTCCTCGTTGAGCAGGTCGTCGAGTACGATCGGCGCTATATCGCGTGGGGCCTGCTGTTCGTCGGCCGCGGTCGCGACCCGGATCTCGTTCGCGAGGTCTACCGCGACCTCGTCGACGCCCATGCAATCGTCGAGACGCCGATTACACTCACCAACACCGAAGACGGCACCGAACGAGAGATCGTCGCCGCCTCGCTCGGTGACGAGTCACTCCCGCCGAACGTCGCGCAACTCCGTGGCGAGTTCTCCTCACTGTTCGGCAAGCAGGCGTTCAACACCCGCTACAGCGCCCCAACGATCGACGACGACCCGACGCCCGCGCCGTTCGTCCGGCCGGAGACCCACGACTAACCACTCCCGATTCAATCACCCATGAGCTCCAACGAACTTCACCAGCCGAGTGACAACACTGCGACGCGTGTCGCCGTTCGAAACAAACTGTCCGAAAAGATTCGCCAGCGCCAACGCAAAGAGACGCTGAATACAGAGGCCCACGTCCGTGACCTCATCCGTGACGCCGAGAACGCGATCGTCGGTGAGGAAGATACCGACCGCGAACCGGAGGAGTATCTCGAGGAGTTACACCTCTACCTCTGGCACGACCCGGACCGACCGACGCTGGCCGGCGAGACTACTACGTCGGCGCGGTCGATCTACCGGTTCAACCAGATCCACCGGCGTTTCGAAGCCGGACACGATATCGACCCGTCGACGTGGTTCGAAATCCTCGTCGAAGTCGCGAAGGAACTCGGCTTTGTTGAAGCCTACACTGATCTCACCCAGTACGCGCCGGTCCGCCTCGAGACGCTGGATGACCAGGGCCGCCAGAGCAACGTCGACACGGCGACGGCGATCGGTCGTCGTCGGATTGCGGCTGACGACGCGGCCGACCTCGAAGACCGAGCGGTCGAGATTCCCCACTCGTCGTGCGACCACATCCTCGCGGTTGCACTCCCGCGCTCGGGGAAGGACTCGACAATCACCTCGATCGGGATGAACCTCTACAACGAGCACAACTACTCCTATTTCTCGATTCTCGATGACGGGCGGATGGAGACGCCGATGATCTCCATTCCGAACGACGAGCAGGCGATCCGCAACAACCTCGAGCGGATGGGACAAGACCCCGAGGCGTTCGACGCCGAAGTGTTCGTCCCGGCGATGGACGGGCTGCCGGCGAAACTCCCGTCGAATTTCGTCCCGTTCACGATCGGCATCGACGACCTCACACCGCACCTGATTCTTCGCCTCGCGGGTATCACCCAGTCCGACGCGAACACCGAACAGCGGATCAAGCAGGCACTCGACAAGACCCTCGAGCGAACGGGGGAAGTCACCGAGTTGGTATCGCGCCTACAGGTGTACGCCAAGGAAATGGACGCGACGATCGAGTGGACCGAAAAGCGTGAGACCGGCAGCGGCGACGGCGCCGTCGAAACGAAAAGCGTCCAGTACCACATGGACGCCGAGGACGCACTGAATCAGGCTGCCCAACGACTCGCACACCTCGCCGGCGAGGGGCTGATTGCCTCACCGCGAGCCGAGACGAACATCGACATGGCGTCGGTGATCGCGAACCAAGAGCAGGCCGCGGTCCTCTGTTGTAACTTCCTCCCGCAAGGCCAAGAGGCACTGAAATACACGATCATGGACCTCTGGCTGCGGCTGATCTATAAGGCCCGCGACCAGAACAGCCGCCTCCCGCGAGTCTGTCTCGAGATTCGCGAGCTCAAGAACATCGCGCCGAGTAAACTGGCCGACGTCCGGTACAAGGACACCATCAAGACGCTCAGGCAGACGATTTTCTTCCTCTCGACGCAGGGTGGCTCGCGACGCATCTTGATGCTTGGCTCGACGCAGAAATTGAACGACGTCTACAAGCCGGTTCGGTCGAACATGGCGACGAAGATCCTGCTACGACTCGGCGAGGAGGAAATCGAGACGCTGGACCGCTCGTACAACTTCTCTGACGAACAGATGAACCAACTCTCGGAGTTCGATATCGGGCAGGGCATGATCCTCTACGGCGGGGAAGCCTACTGGCCGATCGAACTTCGGGGCGCACCGTGTGGCCTCGGCCTCGGCGATCGCCACTGGTTGGATCGCTACGGGCAAGCGTGGGGTGCCCGCGTCCGCGAGACCGAGTACGACGGCTGGGGCGGCAAGTACGGCGACTGCGAGTACTGGGTCGATCTGACCGACCGGACCGTCGTCACCGATGACTCGGAACCCGGCGTCGGGACGTGGTATCTGCTCCCCGAAGACTTCGAGGGCGACCCTGCGGCCGACGAGGTCGACCAGGACGCGATCGACGCGGCCCTCGAGCGTCGACGCGACTACCCGGTCAAGTCCGACCTCTCCTTACAGTCGACCGGCTTCGGCGACCGACAGCGCGAACTCTCGCTGCAACAGCAGGATCGGGACACGACGCTCTCGGAGGTCGTCGAACGGCACAACATCCCCGAGGCGATCGCGCCGTGGCTCTCGAAAGAGGCGCCGACGCGCGAGGTGTTGGTCGACACCTGCCGCGTCGTCGACGAGCATGACGACCTCTCACGGCAGGAAGATATCGCCGAACACATCGACTGGACGCGGAGTACGCTGGCGACGCACCTCGGCAAGAGCGATAGTCTCGAGAAATGCATCACCAAGTCCGACGGCACGTACGAGCTCACACCCGTCGGAAAGCGAGCGGCCGAAATCAAGTGGAAGGTCGTGATGGAGGAACTGAAATAGGGGGTACTCGAGTATGGGACAACACGACGACCCCGAAAAGGCGTTCACGGAGTTTTTCACCGGCCCGTACCGCGACGTCGTACAGGATCTCGATGAACAGTATCCCGACGAGCGATCGCTGCGGATCGACTGGCACGAACTCGATGCATGGGACGGCTCGGTTGCCGACGAGTTCCTCCAAAAGCCCGCGCGAATGCGACAGTTCGCGACGAACGCGCTCAATCGGCTCGAGGAGGCATCGGTCCTTGGGGCCAACGTTCGGATCTACAACCTTCCCGAAAAACAGATCGTCCGCGTCGGGAAGTACCGAACGCGCCAACTCGGGAAACTGCTCTCGGTCCGTGGGAAGGTCGTCGACATGGAGGGCGTGACGCCGTACGCCGAAGAAGCGGCCTTCGAATGCCCGCTTTGTGGAACGCTGACGCGAATGCCACAGAGCTACGGCGACCTCATGAAACCGAACGAATGCATGGGGTGCGAACACTCAAAACCCGGATTCCGATTCAAACGAGAACAGTCCGAACTTGTCGATCTACAGAAGATCGTCATCATTCCGCCGGACAGCAATCTCGAGGAACCGCCGGGCTCGATCGCCTTCCTGAAAAACGACCTCGTGGACATGGTCGGCCCCGGCGACCTCGTAACGATTAACGGCATCTACGAGACTTTCACCGGGCAAAGCGAATCGACGCTATCGACGTATATCGAGGCGCTTGACCTCGATATCAAGGAACGAACGGAGATCGACACCTACGGCGCAAGCGAGATCCAAGAGTTCGTCATGGACGCCCTGACCGAGCAGATTACGACCGTCGACGATTTCGCGGTCCAGCGATCGGACATCGTTGACGCGGTCACATCCGAACATGGCGTCCGCCGTGAGGAGGTTGAGGACCAGATCGACGCATTAATCGAGGCCAACGAGATCGGCGCGGAAGGGTCGAAACTGTTCGACCTCTAATCGCGCCACAACCTGTCGCGGTGTCGCCGCACGTCTATCACAGCCAGTGGGTCAGAAGACATGACAAAACGCGTCTCGGCGCCGCACACGCCAATCTCACCGTGTCGTGACTCGAGGTTGTCTCCGTGTCCTGCGCGCTCGCGACAGGTACGCAATACACACTAGAGTCCATCTGAATTCAAACAGAGTTGTTGTCGGACAGACGCCGCGGCGTCCAAGGGGCGGCGGTTGCTGAGAGGGCCACGAACGACCACACCGAGAGACCCGTACTCGAGTTCACATATGCCACCAGATCACACCGACGAGCCACAGCATCGCGACCAAGCAGCACTCCGCGAGTGGATCGACGGCCTCGCCGAGCAGTACAACGTCGACGCTGACGACCTGCTGATCCAGAGTCGCCGGCGCGACCCGATGTACAAGGGCACAGAGGCGGACCACGCGAAAGCAGAGTGGTTCGCGCGGCTGTGGAACGAGGCCGTCGAACAGCGCGAGAGCGACCGCATCCACGTTCGGGGCGTCCACTACCACGTCTACATGTCCGATATGGACGTCGAGCCGCCGACGGACTGCTCGTGGGAGACCTACGATAACACGCAGAAGTGCTACGACTATCTCGAGGAGTGTGCCGTCCTCGCTCGGATTCTCGGCTACATCCCGCTGGACGGGATTATCGACAAACGCGCGGACACGCGGACCGTCACCGAGTACGGAAACCACACTGTCCGGCCCGACCCCGAGGGTTTGCCCGCGCCGACCGGGGTTCGAACGCCCCACATCCCTGACCCCGAGGCGTCAGCGGAGCTCGTCTTCGATCCTGACGAGACCGAGTACTCCGAGTGGGCTGCCGATCGCGTTGCCTCGAGCGCCCGCGAGTGCCTGTCGTTCGACGAGGCCCGGCAGTCGCCCTACCACATCGAACTCTGGTCTGAGAAGACGCTGCCCGATTACATCCGCGGCCGGGGCGGGTTGGCCGCCGAGTACGGCTGCAACGTCGTCGTCGAAGGTGAGGGCGATCTCTCGCTGACCGTCGCGAACGAGCTGGCCCAACGAATCGAGCAGGCCGGGAAGCCCGCGGTGATTCTCTACCTCGCCGATTTCGACCCGAAAGGGTACGACATGCCCGCGAACATGGCGGGCAAACTCGCGTGGCTGAAACAACGCGGCGACCTCGAGCAGCGCGTCGTGATCGAACGGCTCGCGGTGACGACCGACCAGATTGAGGCCCTGGACCTCCCCCGGAAGCCGATCGAGGAGAGTACGTCAACCGGGACCGGCGGCGTCGCGTACAATCGCCGCATCACCGAGTGGGAGCAGGAACACGGCGCCGGCGCGACCGAGTTGAACGCCCTCGAGCAACATCCCGAGGAGTTCCGCCGGATCGTTCGCAAGGCCCTCGAGGAGTACACCGACCCGGACCTCCCGCAGAAAAATGAGCAACGCGGCGACGAGTGGGAGGATGACGTCGAGTCCCGAATCGAAGCCGCACTTCTCGAGGCCGGCGTCGACGACGATCTCGAGGATCTACAGCAGTGGCTCGAGGAGTTCAACGAGGCCTACGCCGAGGTTGCGGACGTGTTCGAACGCCTCCGCGCGAAGATGGACGATGAATCGACGCTCGGTGAGTGGGAGACGATGGTACGGGCGATCCTCCGCGAGACCGAGTTTCCCGTCGCGACGGTCCCCGACGGCGATGCACCGCTGCCCGACGACCCGATCTACGACTCAAGTCGATCCTACGTCGAAAATAAGATGCGGATCGATCGATACCGGGTGTCAGAATAACCATGTTCAGGGACCCATCGTGGCTTTCGGTGCTGATTATCCTCGGGGCTGTCGTGCTGTCTATCCTGTCGACGGTCAAAGAACGCCTCTCGAGTGACCCGAATCCGACCAACCAGCGCGTCGCCGAGCTCCAAGACAAACGCGTCGACGGCCTGATCGACGAGCAAGAGTTCGAACGGCGCCTCGAGTTCGTACTCGACGAGCGCAACGCACGGATTCGGGCCGTCGTCGAGACCGTTCCGGGAATCGGTGACAACCGGTCGAAGGCGATCGCCCGCGAGTACGACGATCTCGAGGACCTACGAGAAAGCGACCGCGAACGCCTCGAGTCGGTACCGGATATTGGCGAGCAACGCGCGGAGAACGTCCTCGAGCGGGTTCGGGAGTAGTCCCTGGACTGGATTCTCGCGGTTCGATTCCGCGCCGGGGCGTGGGTGGCGACCGACCGCCGTGATGCAATGACACAGGCACAGACAGCCGTCTCGAGAGCGAAACCGTACGCGAAACGCTTCGCACAGACCTACCTCGCCGTCGCCGCCCTCGCGATTTGCGGGTGGCTCGTGCTGGCCGCACTGCTCATGCCCGACCTCGTGTTCGACTGGGTCATGGGGCCGCTGGTTGTGATTTCGTCCGTCCAAATGGTCGTGACGAGCACAGCCGTCGCCGGGGCCGCGGTGGCGATCTTCGGCGCTGGCGTCGCGTACGAACGGTATCGGTGATAGACCGTCCGCTCACATCGACTTTTTCGTACCAGAAGGGCGCGCGAGCGGGTTTGGGAGTAGTCAGAGGAGATCTCGACAAAACATACTTACATTCAGGATTCATAGATATTGTCACGATGCCAAGCATCCAAGAACTGAAACGAGAGATTCTCGAAAGCCATGGCGATGACTGGGAGTTCTTCGATGATCCACAGACGTATGTTTACTCACCCGATCCTCGCCTTCGAATCGAACAGTACGGAGATCGAGACAACCGGATGGACTACAACCATACGTGGGTGAACCGCTATCATCATAGCGAGGATACTGAAATGATGGTCTTCAGAGTCTATTTCAACGAATCCCCGATCGACCACCTTCACATCCTCCGAATCGATGAACACCGGTGCAAGATGCCAACACCACATACAGAACCGAGTATAATGGAGGGTCTCGAGTCACGAGACGACTACGATGAAGTGTCGATCTCACGGTATGAGGATGGGATTGGTAGGGCCATGACGGGTGACTGGGAACACTACAAGAACGTGGGCGATATTACAGTCCGCGACGAAGACGGAATTTAATTCCCGAACGCCTCTGCAAGCTTTTCGCGCATGTATTCACGGCGGTACTGTCGCCGTTCGGCTTCCGAGAGATAATTTTTCAAGACCACACTCGCGTCGGAACTGCCCTGGTCTTCGGCGATCGCGTCCAAGTTCTCGAGCAGTTGTTTCTGCGACTCGAGATAGGTCGTGTACCAGAACCGCCGGCCCATCTTCGAGGTCGGCGTCTCACCACGCACACGGACGCCCGCCCGCTCGGCGATCCGTTTGAAGCGGGCCTGTATCGTCTCGCCGACGACGTGGCCGCTGTCGGCCTGCCGGGACGGAAAGAGATAGCCTGACCACTCCCGATCGGTGCTGCCGAGGGCGTCGATCCGGTCGGCCAGCGTCTCCCGGCCGTAGATCAACGCGACCGTACCGGGGCCGTTCTTGCGTTCCTCGAAATAGATGTGCGGGTCGTCGCCCTCGAGTACGAGCTGTGAGACGTGCAAACCGGCGACCTCGTTACGACGCAAGCCCCACCCACAGAGGGCAATGACTAGCAGTTCCTCGTCGGGCGACTGGGTGGCCTCGTACAGCCGCCGGACCTGTGCGCTCGTAAGCGTGGGATTGTCCGGTTCCGAGCGGTCCCAGTCGTACTCCATGTCGATGTTCTCGGCGGGGTTGTACGCGGCTTTCCCGCGGCGTTGCAGGTGCTCGTAGAACTGTGAGACGTCGCCGAGATAGCGGAGTTTCGACCCGTCGCTCTCGAGATCCCGATCGAGTTCGTCGAACACCGCGAGGACACGTTCGATTTCCTCGGCCCGGTACTCGAGGTCGTCGAGTCGGGCGACCAGATCCGCGCGACCGTGGACGTCGCGATAGCACCGCGCGTAGGTCGCGAGCCGCGAGCGTTTCGTTTCGACCGTGCTTTCGGCGAGGTTCCGGCGGCGATCGAGGGTGCGGACGTAGGACTCGAGTTCGTCGACGGTGGTTTCGGCGTCGATACCCCACGGGTACGAGTCCTCAGGATCGGCTTCGAAGTACCCAACCGATTCGAGGAACTCCCCGAGGGTCATATCGTGCTGTTCGCGCAGTGCATCTTGCAGGCCGCCGTAGCCGACCTCGAGTAGATCCTGGTAGGACGGCCGCTCGTCGAGATCGACGCCGGCCCGCCGGAGGTCGGGTTCGATTTCTTTGTTCCAGAACGACCGCAAGTCCTCGAGTGACTTGTGCGACCAGCGGATGTGCTCGCTACTCGTTCTGTCGTTCGTACTCATCGATGAATCCCTCAATTCTCTCAATACCTTCTTCAACCGAGATCTGGCCGTTCTCGAGGTTGCTTTGGACCATATCGAGTTTCGTCACAAACTCGAGGCCGTCAACGCCGATCCGCTCAACGATCTGTTCCTCTTTCTCTCGGTTCATGGGCTCACCTGCTCGAGAAGGCCGTTTGCTCCGGGGTGTGGTGATTCTAAGACGGTCATTTTCGTACTGCTCTGTATTCGTGACAGTCACTAAAAGTTACCGTGTACTGGGTTGTCGCCAGTGGACAACCACAATACACCGTATAGCGGAGAAGGTTGATTGGATTGGAGTAAATCGTATATCGCTATATGGAATTTTCGACTCTATCGCTAGAAACGAATCCGCCGAAAACGAACGTCTGACGCGTTCACGAACGGCTACACGAAACAGAGGGGTTCTATCGGGAAGCAGGAGCGGTCCCGGTGGTCAGTCGGGACCGTGTAACCAAGCCCAAGTGACCGCGCGCCAGCTACTGTCGGCGCGTGGATAACCACGACGCCTAAAGAAATCGGGACGGATCTACACCCTCGCGGCGAAGACCAGCAGCACTACGCCGACGAGAAACATGATCATTCCGACCGGCTCACTGCCGTATGTGGTCCGCTGAGCACCGGTTAAGAGGAATCCGAACCCGAACAGTACTGCGACCACTTGGATGGCGCTGTTAATCAATGCATCAATGATTCCGTCAATGAGTCCCATAATACGTAACTTGAATTTCAGTTATTTGTAAATACCGGCTGCGAAGGGCAAATCGAACCGATCACGCCGTCTTGCCGAACATCCCGAGTCCGCTTTGATACTCGAGTTCGTCAGTTCGGCGGCGCTGGTACGCCTCCCGCGCCTCGGGTTCCACGTCGATCGCGAGCACGTCGACGTCCGATCCGTACTCTCGTTCGGCGGCGATCGCCGCCGGCGCCGTCCCGGCACACGGCACGATCACGCGGTCGCCGGCGTCGGTGTAGGTGCGAATCCAGCCGAGCGCCGGTGCAAGTGGTTTCACAGTCCCCCAGCCCCAGTCTTCGCGCTGATTCCGACAGGCACACCGGAGTTGGTGGTACTCTCGGCCGGCGTAGCCTCGCGGGAGTGGCGCGGCGTTCTTCCAAACGAGGACGGTCGAATAGCCGCCACTCGAGGCGTACATGCCGGGCGTCGACCGGTCGGGTTCGCCGGCCTTGGTGAGTAACGTCGTCTCGTGAACGGCGTAGCAGCCCCGGCCCCAGGTCTCGATCGCGTAGGTGAGCACGCGCGGGCAGAGGTGACTGTCCGTATCGACAGCCAGCACACCGCCGGGCTCGAGGACGCGGTAGCACGCCTCAAGCATGTCCACAACGGTCAGATCCGTCTCAACGCCGGGCTCGCCGGCCACATCGTCGGCTACGTCCTCGTCGAACGGATGGGTGGGATACTCGACGCCGAAGGCACCGTTGCGGTTCGGTCGCGCCCACGCGTCATCGAGGTGGACGAACGCGGCGCTGCCGGCAGGTTCGTCGCGAAGCCGCTCGAGAGCGTCGCCGATCACGTACTCGACGGTCATGCCGACCACTCCGTGACGGTCGCCTGCTTGCTGCCGGGCTCGCCGGGTTCGGGCTCAGGCGATCCGGTCTCTTGGGTCGCCTCCTCGAGTTTGTCGAGATAGTGCCAGTAGCCGTTCTGGAAGATCGACGTCGTATCGCAACTGTCGAACCCGGTTTCGTAGGCCCACACGAGGCCGTCCGCGCCTCCCGGATTCCCGACGTGCGTGCGAAGGCCGTCGGTCAGCGTCGGGTCGTCGTCGTAGTTGTTCGCGAGTTCGACGATGCGATCGCCGTAGGCACGTTTCCACCGCTTCGGCCCGCCGACGAACACGCCTTGACAGCCCCGAATCCGGTCGAACTGCTCCTCGAGCGGGAGGCCCGGTTGCAGCACCCAGTAGCGCATGAGTTCGCCGCTGCCGATCGGGAGTTTGCGTTCCCACAACCACTCGAGGTGCCTGTCGATCGTCGCCTCGGCGTCGCCGTAGACGTCCGGCAGAACGAAGAAATCCGGCGACGTCGGCATTTCGGTGAGCGACCGGTCCAGCGTCTCGTAGTAGGCGTCCGGGTCGAACGAATCCGAGAATGCGCCGTTGTCCACGAAGTACGGCCCGTCGTGGGGCGTCATCTTGGCTGGCGTCCAGCCGTAGCCGTGCGAGTGCGAGGGTGCGTGCTCGCGAGCTTTTCGCAGGTTATCGGGCGACGCACCGGTGTAGTAGAGCCTCATAGCGACGCACCTCCGGCGAACGCCTCGAGTCCGGCCTGTTTCCCGTCGCCGTCCCGATCGGAAGCCGACAGGTGGCGCTCGCGGTTGTGCTCGTGCACGCCCTGGTAGACCGTCTCGAGTCGATCGCAGAACCGATCGGCGACTGACACGCCACCGTCGAACGACTCCGGGCCGTGCTGGCCGAACGGATCGGTCAACGGCATCCGGGCATCCGTCAGCGCCCACCCGATGTTTTCCGGCGGGAGGATCACGACAGGGCGGGCGTGGTCGTCGCACACCCAGTAGCGCCGGATTCCGGGTTCGGTGCCGTGGATTTCGAGCAGGTCGCCACACCGCGGACAGCGGCCGGGATCGCAGTCGGTCACGCCGACCACCCCTCAAGGCCGGCTTGTCCGGTCGCATCGGCGTCGATCTCCCCCTCTGTGTGTTCACGAGCCCACTGTCGCGCCATCGTAACCGCGACCTCGAGCCCGCATTCACTAGGCGTTTCGACGACAGACTCGATTTCAGGATGCCGCGAGCCCGGCCCGTGCGCTTCGGTCCACGGCGTGAGCGCAACGGTCGCCGACCCGCTGCCGCGCCACTCGTGGACGTACAGATACGGGCAGTTTTCCCGGCTGTACTCGTCGGGAACGCGCCGCGTCGGTCGGTCCCCGTCGAACGCGAGGTCGCGGTAGTAGACGATCGCCTCGCGGTTCTCGAGGTAGTACGTCTCGAGTGCGTACCCCGGCGGCGCGTCGAACACGGCCTCGCAGACGTCCGGGTGCGACCACGCGTCGGGGTCGGTCTCGGTCATCCACTCGCAGGCGGCCGCGAAGCCGTCGACGAGCGCGGCGTCGCGATCGTCGTCGTAGTCGATCCGCTCGAGCGTGATATTCGACGCGAATCCCGAGACGCGGTCGTCGGTGACGCGAACGGCCACCGAGCCGATGGTATCGAAGACGCCGATCGAACAGTCGTGCTCGCTCGAGCGCCAGACGTGGCCGTTCGACGTGTCGTCGGTGTCGTAGAGCCACCCGTTGATCGCACACGGCAGCTCGCACGCGTCGGGAATTTCTGGTTTCGGCATGGATTATGCCTCCGAGACGACCGTTCCGATTTCTTCGGCGATCGAGACGTTTTCCGGCCAGTTCAGTTCGTCATTGCACCACGCCATACCGCGACCGACGCCGGTCACGTAGTCGGACGTCTGCCACGGCGTCAGCACGGCCGCCGGAAGCGAATCGAAGTGCGGCCGCAGCGCCCCGACGTAGGTCTTGCTGCCGATCAACACGACCGCGTCGAAGCCCCGATTCTCGAGCACGTTCGCGAGGTCGTCGGCAACCGATCGGCCCCACGCACGGATCGCCATGTCGCTCATTTCGTCGAGCGTCTTGTCGTAGTGCGCAATCTCGGTCTGGTTGTGAACGAGGCCGTACTCCGCGCTCATGATGTAGTAGCCGTCCGAGTGGCAGCCGTAGCGGTCCTTGCACGTGTGAACGCTCGAGTCGTACAGCAGGCGGGCCTCGGTTGAGGCGCCGGCCGGGAGGTCGACTTTGGTCTCACCGCAGGACACGACAGTGCAGATTTTTGGGCGGCTCATTTTACCACGCTCGCGGCCCCTTGCCGTCCATTTCGGATTTGGTCTCTTTCTCGTCGTGCCGTCGGTCGCTCATGTGCTGACGCGTCATCGCTGGCCCTCCGTGACGGCGCGCTCGAGGCGCTGTTTCAGGTCGCCGCTCTTGTCGTAGGGGCCGTTGCCCTCCGCGAGCCACGCGTCGATCTCCCGAGCGAGCCGTCGGCCGGCAGCGTCCGGGTCGTCGGCGGGCCAGTGGTTGCGGTGGGCCGGCCCCTTCGCGACGCCAACGCTGCCCTCCTCGGGGACGACGATTACGACGACGTCGCGCCGGTAGCGGAGATTGCCGCGGTGGTCGCAGACGTCGACCGCGTCTCGAGCGACGTACTTGTAATACGGTGCGGGTTCGTCGACGCGCTCCCAGCCATCCGGGAGCGTCGCGTCGGTTTGGGTCTGTGAAACGGTCATGGGGAACACCGAGTACCACGCTGGTACTCAATCGTAGCTTAGTTACGGTATATCATAAAACTACCGGAGAACGCACGAGTCGGTGACTCTCGAGCGAATCGAGATCAGCGGTACGGCGAAAAAGAACGGCGCGGCGGTCAGCCGTTAATCGAACGTGAGCGTTTCGTTGCCGCAGAGGAAACACCCGCACTTGTCGAACGGCACCTCGCTTTCGCAGGTGGCGAAGCCGTGTTCGTCGATCGCGTCGCGGACGCGGCGGGCTTTCTCGACGATCGCCGCGAAGCGGTCGGGATCGAACTCAAACAGGCCGTCCTCGGGCCACGTCCGGACCTCGAGGTCGCCCTTGTTGACGTAGACGACCTGTCCGTACTCCGCGCCGGTCGCGGCCATGTAGACGTGTATCTGATCGAGGTGGCGCTCTTTCGGCGGGTCGAAGCGGTACCACCCGTTCCGGGACTTGAAGTCGTAGATCGCGTTCGCGGCCGGATCGTAGCAGTCGGTATGCCCGACGAATCGGACGCCGTCGCGCTCGAGGCTGATTTCCTTCTCAAACTCAGCGTCGGCGAGCTGCGGGCCGACGTTCTCCTCGATGAACTCGTGGATCAGGGTGCCGGTTTGGAACGTCCCGAGAATGTCGGTGTGGTCCTTGAGGCCGAGTTTCCCGAGATAGGCCTGTCGCTCGCACGCGGCGATCTGCGAAGGGTGGAACGTCACGGCGTCGCGTTCGACGTGCGACTCGTCGTCGTTCGCCCGCTCGAGGGCGGCTTGCAGTTCTCGTTCGAAGTTGATCGGTTCGGCGTCGGTCGTTGTCATGGGTTCCTGAGTTGGCATTGGGGAACACCGAGTACCTCTCTGGCACTCAACCGTAACTTAGCTACGGTATATCATAAAACTACCGACTCAGCGACGTAGCCACTCGAGAATGTGGAAATCGGCGGCGTCGAAGTACCCGGTGTTCCCCAACAACGAGTATATGTGGTGACGCCGCCGCCCAAACGTCGGCGACCGATCGGGATAAAGCCCGCGTTGACAGTCGGCAGATTGAAAAGGTCACTCGAGGGCCACAATTCGACCGCCGTCTCGCGATTATCCCGGTAGCTTTATTATGTATCGTAACGTGGTTACGATTGGGTGCCACGGTGGTACCCGGTGTTCCCCAGATGAGTTTCGGAAAACCGTCGAACCTGTCCGCAGAGGAGTACAGTGAGAAAATCGAAACGCTCGTCGCGCTGAAAGCGAAACTCGCGTCGCTACAGTGTGTCGAATCGATGGACGTCAACCACGACGAGAACGGCCGGATTCGCGGCCGCGTCTCGCTTCGCCACTCCGAATCGTTCCTCGAGTTTAATGACGTGCTCGGCGACTTCCCGATTGAAGTCGTCGGCATCTACTCGGAGGACCGCGCGGAGACCGGCGCCGACGGCGGCCTTCGCGAAGCGGTCGAAGTCCGTGTGTTGATCCTCGAGCAGTAACGCAACGAGCGGGATTCTTTTTTCGCGGTCGTGACTGTCAGTCAACGGTAGTTATTTGTACCCCTTCGTAGCTATGTTACGGTAGGGCGAAAGCCCGGTGTTCCCCGAATGCACGCAATGGCCGCAACAGAGCTACCAGCACGATTCGAATGTATCGCACACCAACCGGCTCGGTACGAGGACGGGTCCGTCAGCGTCTCGGTGAAACGGGCGCTCGAGGCGCTCGGCCAGCTCGGCGTCGCGCAATCAATCGACTTCGCCGAGACCGAGGAGAACTTCCTCGCCGGCGAGTTGGTCGCGACCGAACTCGACGGGCGATCGAACCCGATGGGTCGGAAGATCAAGAACCCCGGCAACGACTACCGGGTCATGATCCCACCGTCGGAGTACGACTACCTCGGGATCGACGTCGACGAGGTCCGCGAGGGCGAGGTCCTACTCGACGTGTGGATCTGCACCGACCCGGACGTCGACGAGTCGGTGATTGCGATTAGTCCGCGCATCCGTCAGACCTGGACGCTCGACCTCGAGCCGTTGCTCGGTGGGACCGATGAGTAACGACGGCGTCCAGGCGACGCTGACCGGCGACGTCGAAACGAAACTCGTCAACGTCACGCGCTACGGCCGCTCGGGCGTCCGCATGATCGGGCGCTCGAGCAAGTACGGCAATCCGTTCAAAATGGAAAAGGACGGCGGCGAGTACACCCGCGAGAGCTGCGTTGAAGCCTTCCGCGAGTGGTGGTACGCCGACGAGCAGGCCGATCTTCGCGAGCAGGCCCGCGAGGAACTCCGCGGGGAGACGCTGGGGTGTTACTGTCTCGGCGAAGGCGATCGGTACGACGGCGACGAACCGATCACCGCCGTCGACGGCGAGCCGGCGGTCTGTCACGGGGAAGTGATTCTCGAATACCTGAACGGTGAGAACGAATGAGCGACACACCACTCCGAGACAATCGCCGCGACGCCGTCCTGAGCGACTGTGGCGAGTACCGCTACCGACTCTCGAGGACGTGGAACGCTTCGAAGCCGACCGTCGCGTTCGTGATGCTCAATCCAAGCACCGCGGACGACGTCGACGACGATCCAACGATTCGGCGCTGCCGCGGCTTCGCCGAAGACTGGGGATACGGGTCAATCGTGGTCGCAAACCTGTTCGCGATGCGGAGCTCCGAACCCGAGGCGTTGCACGACCATCCCGATCCCGTCGGCCCCGAGAACGACGACCACCTTCGGGCTGTCTGTGAGGAAGCCGAACAGGTCGTCGCCGCGTGGGGTGCTAAGGGATCGTTCAAGGATCGCGCGCTCGAGGTTGCCGCCCTGCTCGAGGATGAGTTGTACGCCCTCGAGACGACCAAGGCCGGCCACCCGTCGCACCCACTGTATCTGCCGAGTGGGTTGGAACCCGAACCGTGGGACAGTAGCGTGCTCGAGGACGGTGATTCGGAATGAGCGACGAAACCGAATGGGAGAGTTCAGTGATGCACGTCCAGTTCAGTACCACCGACGGGACGTTCATTACCGGAAGCCACCTCGCGATCGACGTTCCCGCGCAAGAGGCCGTCGTCGGGGAGGCGTTCTTTGACGACGATTATCACGGTACCTGCCGATTTGGACTCAGTGAGATCGAAGACCTTCGCGTCGACGGTGACGTAGAGATCTGGAACGCGGAGCGTGATGGCGAATGACCGACAGCGAAAAAGAAATCGACGTCCAACCGATCGATGAGGAAACGCTGGGGGACCGCGTCGAACACGCCAGACGGATGCTCGAGGAACACGGCGAAGATGCGCTTTCGTTCGACGAGCTGCAAGAGCATATCACCAAAGACGAGAACCCCGAAACAGCCGAAGATCTCGCGGACGAACTACAGGAGATCGCCCTGCGAACGACCGACGACGGCCGCGTGGAGTGTAAGGTGACGAACGTCGAACCGGGCGCTGTAAGCGACCGGATCAAGCTCACGGTCGCATTGCCGACGCGAGATACCGTGTCGTTCCAACTCGAGAAGCCCGTGCCGTGGTCCGAGGACTTTCTGTTCGCTCGCATCGTCGAAGACTGTGGCTACTCCGCAGGCGATATCCACCGGCTCGAGGACGAAACGGTGTACCTCGAGCGAGTCGGGACCACTCCCAAAGCGGAAATGCGGGCGGCAGCACGAGACGCACTTAGCCAATACCGACGCGAATGGCACAGCGGACGGGTCGTACCGCCGGGCGAAGAACTCGGCCAGCGGTCGAATGGGTGGAAACTCGTCGATCCGGACCCGCCGGCCACACAGCAGGCATGGCTCGAGCGAGAGATTATACGATTCCGCAACCGACCCACTGAGACGGTCGCCAGTGGGAGTGCGTTCGTGTTCGTACTTGCGTCGGCGATTGCCTATTGGCTGCCGATTAGCTTCGGTTGGGCACTGGTTGGTGTGTTTTGTGCGGTGCTACTCGGGGCAGGCGCGGCGATACGGTGGGTTGAGACCCGTGGTTCTGCATGACCGACGACGAATCGTTCCAAGACGTCTTCGCCCGCGGGCTCGTCTTCGGCGCGGGGATCTTCATCGGTTTCGCGCTGCTCTACGGCCTGGTACTCGGCGGGACCACGGCGGTCGACGCCTACGGCGAGCAGTGTTCGCCCGAGCACACCGTCGAAGTCCACTACACCGACGGGAATACCTCGGACCCGATGGTCTACCTCCCCGACGGCGGCAAGTGGGAATCGCCGTGGTACTGTCTTGGCGGTGACGACTACGAACAGTGGAACGGGACGGGTGAGCGCGAATGACCGATCCGCTTGTCAAAACGCTCCTGTGCGTCTTCGGCCTCACCGCCCCGTTCATCTTCTACGAGCTCGCGAGTTTTGAATACGCAATCCTCGGCTCGCTCGGCGTACTGGTTGCATCGCAGGTCGATCGGGCGCTCGAGTAACGACGAGGACTACTTTTCGAGACCGCGCGTCAGTTCAACCAGCGACAGCTCGTGTGCGGCAGCGCGGTCGGCCGCGAGCCGATACGCCCGGTCGGCCCGATCGGGGGCGACGTCCCGCCGGTCCATGCTGTACTCGAGCAGCGCCTGGATGACGAGACGGTCGTCGGTGAGTGGTCGCGACGGCATACCGTCGGTGGCCGCGGCTTCCCTAATAAAGAGTAGGCGTTAGAGATAATCGACGCCAGAACCACTCGAACCGGATGATTTGAGTTTCCAGTTTCCGCGTGCTGTTTGTTCAAGGTAATCCAGTTCCACCAGCGCATTTAGGAGCGATTCGAGGTCCGTGCTTTCGACGCTCCGGAGGTCGTCATACACCTCGTTATGAATCTCGTTCGTCTGTAGTCCCTCATCACCACCCTTCGGTGTGGTTTCGTTGATCGTCTCGAGAACAGTCGAAATATCGTAGAACAGCGGTAGCAGGCCGACATGACCCTTCCGGTCTATGTCGAACGCAAACAGTCGTGCCCGCTCATCGATATCGAACGATACGTTGCCGTTGTTTGATCCGCTCATACAGGGTACATGTAGGTGGCCCTGAATAAGAGTTGACTAACCAGAGTGAAAGTGAAAAGCTACGCTTTGTCCTCGAGCCACCCATCGAGCACGTCCAGCGCATCCTTCGCGACGATAAGATGGTCGTAGTCGGGCGGCTGAAACCGACCGACGGTCTCGCGTTTGACCGTCACGTAGTAGTGAGGTTCATCGAGCGCGACCGACGAGCCGGTGACGGCACACGCGGTCGTGGCCTCGCGGTTCGTGAATCGGCGAGAGACGTTCGTAACCTCCCACTCCTCGCCGTGGGTCGGCGGCGATTGCCCACGGAACTGTGAGGATCGGGCGTCAGATTCAGACATATAACGGCGTATGAACGGGTGAGTGATAGGCGCGTCGGCAGCTACTGGCCTAACTTAGAACGACGCTCGCGTACCGAGGTACTCCGGTTCGAACTCGAGGCCGGCGTCGCCGTGGTAGATCGCCAGATTCGCTTCGAGGTCCGTCACGAGGTAGTGGTCGATCACTTCCCGTAGCGTCTCGGCACGGTCGCGATCGCCGTCGGCGAGGGCTGCGAGATACGCCGGCCCGAGTTCCTCGCCGAAGCGCGTATTCGTCACCGGCTGGCCGCCCCACTCGGTAACGGGCTCGTCGAATCCGTAGCTGGCGAGACACTCCTCGAGTTTCGGCCACTTCTTGCCGGTCCGGTCACAGACGGCCTTCCGGTCGGCGAAGACGTCGATGTGGGGATCGAGGTCGGCAGCGGCGACGACGTTGTCCGCACCGAGGCGGTACAGTCGGTCCGAGAGAAAGTCCAGATCGAAGTCGATGCCGTTGTACGAGACCAGGGCGTCGGCGCCGCAGTCCTCGACGAACTCGAGCGCATCGGCGATCGTCTCCGCCTCATCGTCGGCGCCGTCGCGATGGAACGGTTCGTAGGTCAGCTCGTCGGTCGTGCGATCGTGGACGGCGACGCCGACCGAGACGGTTTCGCCTTCGGCGGGCTTGTAGTGAGTCGTTTCGATGTCGAACGTTGCGAGCGTGTCGTAGCCGGGATCGTCGCGGTCGTATTGCATACGCTACCTGTTGGTCGATGTGAGTATTTAAATTGCCGGCACCACAGCGGAAGTGAAAACCCGAGGCGTCCGATTCGCCCGTCTTCGAACCGCTCGAGCCCCGACGAGCGCAAACTGTCGGAATAACACTTATCCGTTGGATTTCCGAATAATACAGATAGGATTCGGGCGACTCGTACCCACGAGCCCGCCGGAATCGGAGCCATAGAGATGAGCCAAACACAACGAACGCAACAGGCGAACAGGCGGCGAGCGAGCACCGAGCCGGGACCGCTGGCGCTGGTCAGCGACGACACCGTCCTCCGGTGTCACGACGAGCGGACCGGCTGGCAGTGGTTCTACGATATCGACGGCGGCGAGCCGCGGCGGTATCACGAGGCCGAGGACTACCAGGGCGTGGCGGTGCCGGAGACGATCGTCGCCGAGACGCTGGCGCTTGGAAACGTCGAGTGGTACAGCGTGAGTCGGACGTATCTCGAGGTCTACGCGGGTGATTCCGATGGGGAGTGACGCCGAATCGGCAGACGGGATTGAGCATCCCGACTACGACGGTATCATGTCGGCAGACACTGACGAAGGCGACGAGGTTTGGGTCCATACAGGCCAGACACTCGGCGAAGTAGAAGGCGAGACTATCGACGAGTACGCTAAAATCCGTGTTGTCGATACACGAACCGTCCGATCACGAGACACGGAGGAGAACAATGTCGAGTAAAGCCAAGCAACGGCCACGTTCTCTCGGCGTTGACGACCTCCGTGACGAGCATCGGATATTCGTCCGAGAGAAGATCGAGGAAACGCTGAACGAGTTCTTCGTCCCGCTCGAGCCGAACCTCTCGGTTGAGGCGGTTTACGTCGCAGGAAGTTTTGCGGACGGCGAGGCGCGGCGGCTCGTCTCGGACCTCGACGTCCGCGTGATCGTCTCCGGCGACGTGCAACCCGCGAATGCCAAACAGATGAATACGACGCTCAAAAACGAAGTGACGGGACAACTCCCGAC
Organism: Halopiger xanaduensis SH-6; assembly: GCF_000217715.1. Taxonomy (GTDB): domain Archaea; phylum Halobacteriota; class Halobacteria; order Halobacteriales; family Natrialbaceae; genus Halopiger; species Halopiger xanaduensis. Next base: position 30,746 of record NC_015659.1, on the reverse strand, counting down.
CGGCCGGGCATTCGGTTACGTCGATCCGCAGGTCTACCCGACGCGAGCCGACGCCGCCGACGTCGACGATCTACCGCTCTTGGACCCTCGAGCCGATCAGCAACTGCATCTGGATACTGACCAGCGAGGTGTCTTCGATGAGTAGCGAGCCCGACCGCCCGAAGCGACGAACCAAGACGGCTCCGAACGGCGATACGATCCACGAGGCCGGCGACTGCCGATTCGTCGCGTCCCCGTCGGGGACGGTCCACGAGCGGGCCGAGTGCGACCACTCCGAGTACGACTACGCGTACCACCCGAAGTGCGGCCAGCGGCTTCCGTCCGGGTCGTTGTGGTCGGCGATCGACGCCGCAACGCCCGCCGAGGCCGTGTTGAAGTACAACCTCGCACCGTGCGGGAAGTGTATCGAGGACTCGTACCGACTCGGAAACTACCGGAGTGCGATTTACAGCGCGCTCGCGTACTCGTCTGCCGACGACGTCCCTGACGACGTGCTCCGGCGTGCGGATCTCGAGCAGTACATCGAGGACGGAGGTGCGACCGATGGGGAGTAACGACCGCCGACGCCACTCGGTGACCCACCGGCTTCGGATGCGACTCGCGTGGTGGGTCGCCCCATTCGCGGCGAAGACCGGCCTCGAGCAGCGCCTTCGGCTGATCGAAATGGACGCCCGGGAGATTCAAGCGAGCGCCGTCACGCCGAGTCAACCCGACGAGTCCGCGAAAGGGATCGAACGGCGCGTCAACGCGATTCAAGACGAGTTCGGCCTCGAGCGCAAGTACGAGCCGGCCGACGGCCAGCGAGGTGTCACCGATGGGGAGTGACGACGATCGCCGCTGTACGACCTGTGGCAAGTCCGTCGCCGACCTGCCGTATGAGTACTGGGCGTTCAAGACCTGCCGATCCTGTGCGGCGGATGCGAGCCCGGATCGGTGGGGCGACGGCCGAAGCGTCGGCGTCGGCACCTACCGGAAGTGGCGCTATTTCCCCCGATGGCACATGACCCGGCATCCGGATCTCCCTGAACACGTCCGCGCCCGCCACGGAGGGGTAGCATGAGCAAGTCCGTCGCGAAAGCCGACGGCGTGTATCGCGCGACCTGCGAGGCCTGCGCGTGGACACTCGAGCGCGCGCTCGACGCCGGCAGCGAGACGGTCACGCCGGAGGACAACCAGGACATCGTCGAACGCGTGGCCGCGAACCACGCCCATCGCTGTCCCGCGAGTGGTGAGGAGTGGACGGACACGGTCGCCGTCGACGTGACGATGGATCTACGCGGAGGTGCGGAGTAGTCATGTCCTCGAGCGACGAGACGCGCGAGACGTTCCGCTACTGGTCGGAAGCGATCGACGCCGCGGTACAGAGCGAGCGGCACACGGTCGAGTTGGTCCCCGACGGCAACGGCGGGATACAGGTCGCGATCGACGGCACGGCAGTCTTCGACGGCATGGCCTACCCGCGCGAGCAGTTCAACATCGCCGCCGGGAGCTACGACTACGAACGCTATCTCACCGACGACGGCCTCGAGACAGTCCGCGAGGTCTACGCGACGGTGAACGGGGGTGACGAGTAGTGTCCTCAGAGTCAGATCCTGCGCCACCGGCCCGAACCGCCCCCTACGACGATAGTGGTGAGTGGGGTGGTGCACGGTGTCCTGAATGTACGTACTACACGTGGGTCGATGCTCAAGCGGGTGCGACGGGGAAGCCACATTTCTGTGCGGCGTGTGGCGCACAACTCGTACCAGACGATGTACTCGAGATTCGTGGCCGGACGCCGGAGCAACTCAGAGACGCGGTTGATACCGGAGGTGACGACTAACGATGGCCGCGAGCGACCGCCCGACCGCACCCGTGACGACCGATCGGGACCGCGAGACGACTGGCGAGACGATGGACCGGGTATCCTTTCGCGTGCCCGACCGGCAACTCGAAGACCTCGATGCGCTGGTTGATCGGGGCCGGTACCCGAATCGATCGGAGGCGATCCGCGCGGCCGTGCGACAGCTCGTCGGCGAGTCTTCTGCGGCACCGCGGGGTGAGGATCGTGAGTGACGACCACACAACCGTCGACCTCGAGATAGACGTCCGCGACGCACAGGATCTGTCCGTGTTGGCCTACCAGGAGATTGCCGACGGCGTCGCCGAGGCGGTCGGCGAGCCCGATCGGGCCGGTGAGTTTCCCGAGTCCGTGCGGGTCCAAGGGACGCTCGAGGTCGTCCCCCAGTCCGAGGTGAGCGACGATGGGGAGTGACGACCCGCTCCATGATCGGACCGGCACGGCCTTCGCGCTTGGCGTCGTCGGGTCGGCCTTCGGTGGGTCGGCCGTCGGCGCGGCGCTTGCCGAGATTGGATTCTACGACGTCTCGCACCCGGTTGCGACCGCCGTTGTCGGCGGTGTATCGATCGTCGCCGTGGCGCTGCTGGCCGGGTGGTATCTCCCGTCAGCAGAGACGGTCGCCCGGCAGTGGGAGGAACAACAGACGCTCGAGGACGGTGATTCGGATGGCTAACCCGGAGGACTATTTCGTTGAGTCCGAGGCCTCGAGAGAGGGCTACCTGTGGAAGTATTACGACCGCAAGGGCCGCCCGCGGCTGACGTATAACCCGAATACCGTCGAGTTCCTGCACGAGACGTTCGGACACAAATATACGATTGTCAGTGATTTCGAATGACAGACCGATCAAACACCAAGTACGGCGACCAGATAGCAGACCACGAGTGGACCGAAGACGGCCCCGACGACGACCCGGACGAACACGAGCGCACGTCGATCGACGGCCACGAGATCGACGTGATATACACGACCGATCCGGGCGAAACGGGCCGCTACGGGCGCGAGAAGTACACCGCGACGGTCTCCTACGACGATGAGACCGGCGAGCCCCATATCCTGTATGTCGTGAAACACCGCTGGAAGGGCAACTACTGGCGGGACGTGACCGACCTCGATTGGCGCGACGTTCCTGAACCCGTCCGCGAGCAGGTCGCCGCCACACTGCCGGTCGACGGTCCCGATGCGCTGGATTCGGGCGTCCGGTTGATTGAGGAAGGCGGCGAGAGTCGGTGGGAGAAATACCACAAGCCCCGCGTCGAATCGACGAGCGCCGGGGAGATGTGGGGCGGCAGTTCACTGAAAGAAGGGCTCAAGCGCGTCGAAGCCGCGGCCGAACAGTTCAACGACGGGAGCGACGCCGAAGCGCGAGCGGAGGATCTGGCCGACGACATTCGAGACGCAATCCGCGAGGTTCGGGGGAAAGACGATGACTGACCCGAAGCCCATCCGCCGGCTCGAGGAGACCGGCGACGGCCTGCGAGTCGTCGTCAAGCGCGTTCGCGAACTATACGGAGTCTGCCCTGACGGTCGGCAGAACGTGCTCACCCGCGAGTATCCCGACTTCTTTACCAACACGGTCCCGAAGAAAGGCGGCCCCGAGCGCGTCCGGATCGGGACGGCCACACACATCGGCGACTGTGAGGGGTGGCAGATCCACGGCGCGAACGCGATCTACGCCGAGGTGCCGATCGAGGAGCGCCCGCTGTCGGCCGCCGAACAGGCGTGGGTTGGCGACGGCCTCGTGAATCGCAACGCCGAGTCAGTCGTCGAGTTCACGATTCCCCATCCCGAAGACCTGCGGGCGGCGATCGTCGACCAGGACCTCGAGCGGTTCGACTGTCTCGAGGCAGTGGTGCCGGACCACGAGCGCCGACACGCGATCGTCACCGACCTGCAAGAGCGGCTTGCCACCGAGAACGTACGGGCGAATCAGTTGCATCCGCGGAAGGGGATTCTGACCGACGTCGACCCCGAGTGGCGCCCCGACGATGCGCACAACGAGGGGAAGACTCGCGAGCACCTGTACGACATGGCGAAGATGCGCAACGACGCGCATCTCTGCGATTTCGAGTCGATCGTCGGCTACAACTACGCCGCGTTTCGGAACGCCCGCTATCGCGTCCTCGGGAAACACGAACCAGATCTCGATCCATACGAGCTGTGTGCGCTGGACGTCGCCGGCTATCCCGAGTGGACCTACTGTCGCGAGTGTGGTGCGGTCGGGCCACCTGCAGCGTTCCTGCAGGTCGACCTCGAGCGCGTTGATCGGACCCGGCGCGTCTGCGATCGGTGTGCCAACCTTAACGCTGGGTCGGAGCACTGCAAGACCTACACGCCGGAGAACGTCGCTGCCGCGCGTGATGAGCGAGCGCAGCGCGAGGGCGGCCAGCGGAATCTGGCCGGCGAGTACGAATAGCTGTTTTCAGGCTGAATCGGGAGTGCGTTTCGCGTGTTCTACCTCCGAGACTACGCCCTTATGCAGTATACCGTTGACCGTATACAGTTTACAGTATACAGTGCATGGTATATTATACACCGTATCCAGTGCCCAATATCTAGTAATCAGAACGCAGAGAACAGCGACCCGGAATCAGAATCCGGATTTCTCGACCTGTTCGGCCCGTTCCTGTGCCTTTGCCTTCTCGTAGGCGGCGAGTCCATCGGCACCGGCCTCGAGTAGTTCCTCGTCAAGATCCGCGATCGCGTAGCGGACCAAGTGGCGAAATACGCCGGCCTGCGAGTCCTCGGGGTCCTCATCGAGTTCGGCCGCGACCAGTTCTCCAAGCGCCTCGAGTCGGTCGGCCTCATCGAGTCCGATGAACAGCGCCGAAAGATTCCGGTCGCGTGTCGCGACGTGTTCGTTTTTCTCGCCGTCGTCGATCGCCCGGAAGGCATCGGCGACCGCGTCCTCGAGTGACTGCTCGTCATCGTCGTCGCCGTCGTTGCCGTCACTGTCGCCGACCGCTTCGGCCTTGTGGAGTTCGTTTTCCTGTGCGCCTTGGAGTAGTGCCTCTGCTTCCTGTTCGTCGTTGCTCATAGCTTATCGTGCCTCGAGTTGCGGGAGTAGGTCGTCGGTGAGCTCACGATACGCGTCGCGAGCACGCACGCCCGTCTTGAGGAGTTCGTCATCCTCGAGTGCAAAGACCGTTCGGCCGTTGCCCTGTTCGCGACCGATATCTGCCGTCTTCTGGATGCGCGGGCCGACGATCTCGGGATAGGTGTCTTCGACCTCATCGGCAAAGGCGAGGTGTTCGGGCTCGCCGCGGTTGATCGTCGTCGGAACGACCATCGTCAGTTCCGGGTTGACGTCGTCGTGGGTCTCCGTGATTTCGATGAGGTCCTCCTCGAGATTCTTGAGCTGGTTCAGTTCGAACTGGCCGGGACTAAGCGGTGCGAGTGTGTGTTGGGCAGCGAACAGCCCGTTCAGCACGATGTTGTTCTCGTTGCCCGGCAGGTCCATCACGACGAGGTCGTAGCGGGGCGCCAGATCCTTGCTCACGAAATCGTCCAGCGCCTGGAACCGCTCGTCGAGCGGGACGTTCGCGAGGTTGTTGTTCGCGCCACTGAGGCCGGGATCGGCCGGGATCAGGTCCGGCCCTTCGCCGGTTTCGAAGACCATCCGATCGACGACGTTGTCGATATTCTCGCGGATGAAATCCCACTTGTCCCCGAAGACCGCCGAGATCGCGGCGTCCAAGTCTTCGACTTCGTCCTCGAGCCCGAAGTGCGTCGCGAGGTCGTTCTGTGTGCCCGCCAGATCGATCAGCACGACGTCAAGGTCGTGGTCCTGTGCGGCGCTGACCGCGAAGTGCGCGCTCGAGGTCGTCTTGCCGACGCCGCCCTTCTGGACGTAGGTCGCGAGGCGTTTGATTTCACTCATCGTCGATCACCGCAACCGGTTGTATCTCGTTTACCATTGTCCGTATACAGTAAACAGTATACCGTACACTTATAAATTATCCTGACAACCGGATACGGAATCACTGGTACCGGGACAGAACGGACGTCACCCGCTACGGCCCCGCAGGGTGGCAACGCAGCGGCCCCACGACGGCCGGCGGCACGGCGTCCGTCCGAACGGTGCGCGGGGATCGGCAAGCGCCTTTCGGTGCCACACACCGGGTGTCCAGTGAAACCCGCGGGCCAAGATTGATACCGGCGGCCGTGGGACAGTCGCGTGTCCCGCCTGCTCGAGCGGGACGTCAGACTGGTCACTCGGGGAGTGTATCCGCACCTGCACCCACCTCCCTTCGTCGGTTTTTGAAAAGAGCGCTAGTCGCCGTAGTACTGCCATCGGAGCCACTCGCCGTAGCACTCCGGACAGAAGGCTTCGCCGGACGGGCCGACGCGGTGGATGTTCTCGAGAGAAACAGCGCCGCCACAGTAGCCTTGGCAGAATCTACGCATCGTCATCCTCCCGAATCTCGAGGTCGTCGAATCGGTCTTTCAACGCCGGGACGTCGTTGGCGCGAAACTCGTACTCGCGGCCGTTCACGCGAATCGTGACGGTATTGGGCGCGGCGGCGTCGAAATCGGTGACATCGTCGGTGCCGTCGCCGGACAGCGTGGTCGTGGATCGCCACCACTCGTAGCCGATCACCAGCGTGCTCAGACAGCCGATCGCGAGGACGCCAAGCCCCATGACGAACACCGAATCATACAGTGTCGCGTAGATGTCCTGGTACTGCGACCCGTCAGCGGCCGACGGCGGGATCGAGAACCACCAGAGGAGGAGCAGCAAGCTACCGAGAACGACGAACGGAACGCTCGTAAAGCGCGTGATTGGGGGCACCCGCTCGAGCGCGGACAGGGCGTCACTCGGCATCGTCGTCGCACACCTCCTTGCAGCCCGCCTCGAGTTCCTGAGCGTGGAAGCGAAGCCCCTCCTCGATATGATACAGGTGTGCGTCCGGGTGTGGCCGCCGGGCCGCGAGCTCGTCAGCCTCGCCACGCATGACGCTCCCGGCGTCTCGGAGCAGCGACGTCAGCCGATCCGCGGGCGTTAGGGCGCCGGGGGCTGTGGCCAGCGGAGTGTCGCTTAGGGGGACGAACTGCATGGTCTGTGGCTGATCCTCGCGAGCGGCGTCAGCGAGTATCCCGTAGGCCTGGTGTTCGTCGTACGCGCCGACGTCGGTCGTCTCCCACTCGCCGTCGTCGTTGTTGTTCTGCACGCAGCCGTACCAGCGCCCGTCGATCCACGCGAGATATTCGACGGACCACCAGTACTCGCGGGCCACGCGGGCGACCAATTGCGGGTCGCTCGAGGTCCGAAGGCGCTCGGCCTGCGATTCGATTTCGGGCGCCCGCTCGAGGTAGTCCGATTTGGTGACGCGTTTCATGCGCGAACCAACTCCGAAATGTCCGTCTCGTTGGCGGCGATCGCCTCGGCGCGGCTCTCCGAGATCCGTGGTTCGAACGCCCAGGTGTCGGCCGACTCGTTGCAGTCGGGACAGTCAGGCACCGCACAGCCCTTCCAGAACTGTCCGAGTACCATCGGCGTCCCACAGCCGGGACAGTCAACGATGAACTTCGATCCGTCGGTCGCATGGTCGCGGGCGTTCAACGCCTCATATTCCTGTTCGCGCTCGGCGTAGTGGGTCTCGATATCGGCGTCAGTGAGCATCGTAGTCCTCCGTGAACTCGAGGAGTGGCTTGTCGTTCTCGAGTTGCCATTCAATCTGTTCAACGATATTCGGCGCGTTCGATGTCCGGATCGTAATCGACACGCGACCGTCTTCTGCGAGGTCGGCGACGATCTCCTCGGCGACTGCCGGCGGAACAGTAACCGGGATATCCACCTGATAGTCGTCTGCATCCGAGTTACTCATCGGCGATCACCTGCTCGCCGTTGTTCTTGGCTTCGACCGCGTTCGCGAAGTTGGCGATCGCCTCCGCTGGGGAAAAGCCGCGCGCCTCGAGCGAGGCGTCAGGCTGGGTCGCGACGCACTCGCCGTCGTCTTCGAAGACGGAAATGGTGTAGTGCTCGGCGGCGTCGCTGAACTCGCGGTCGGCCTGTTCGTCGACGTGTGCGAACTGTTCGGGGTCTTTGTAGCTGGATTCGGGCATCTACACGTCCACCCCCGAGAGGTCGTACGCGGTCTCGCCACAGTCCTCGCACTCGCGGTCAACGCGAAGTTCGACCGTCGGCCCGTCGCTGCCGTCGTCGGGCTCGTAGACTACGCCCTCCTCGATAGTGTCGGGGTCGTTGGCCCGCGAGTACGTGCGCGTCTCGCCGTCGGTCTCGACGGTGATCGGCCCGGGATCGTCGCCGTACTCGACGTGGACCGCAATCGAGGGTTCGAACGGGTGATCCTTGGCGGTGATTTCGGTTTCGCTGACCACGGCCCGCGACGAGAGTCGGTCGCCGTCGACGTAGACGTTCACGCCGCCGTCGCCGTCGTAGGGGATATGCGGGCTGTTGACCGCGAGCCACTGGTCGCCCGCGTCGCGGGCGGTCTCGAGAATCGCCTCAACCGTCGCGTCGGGAAGCGTCTGGTAGCGGTCCGATTCCATGCGCTCGAGTTTCAGACGCTGGCTGATGGTCTCGAGTTCGCAGCCGTGGTCGCCGATGTAACACCGCGGGTGGACGACCGACCACGTCCGGTCCATGTAGTCGCGCTTGCTGATCTCCCAGCCGTCTTTCTGCCGGAGCACGACCGGGCGCTCCCGGTCGGCATCGTAGTACATCTGTGCGGCGTCCGGCCCGCCGAGTTGGTTGATCGCCGTGCGTCGCTTCGATTCGGTCTCGGTGGATTCGGTTGTGCTCATTGTTTGATGACCTTCGCTTTTTGCACGTCGTCTTTGCCTTCAACGAGGTTCTTGATCGCCTCTGCTTGCCGTTTGGTCTCCATGCCGGGGCCGGTGAACGTCGTACCGCCGACATTGATCTGGACGTTCCACTGGTAGCCGCTCGTGTTCATGCGTCCCTCCGTACTGGCCGCTCGATAAGTCGATTCGCGACCGCGGCGCCGACGACTTGGGCGGCGCGATCGGGGCCGATGCCTGTGGCCTGTTGCAGCGCCTCGGGGTCGTGCAGCGGGACATCGGCCGGGTCCTCGAAGTGCTCGAGCAGGCATTCGATCGTGTACTCGGTCGGGTTCTTGCGCGGGTGGCTGCTCGTAAGCCCGACGCGGCTGCCCTTCCGGGTGGCCGCCTGTAGCATCCAGAGGTCGTGTTCGTTGACCTCGCGGTCGGAATCGATCGGATCGGGATAGTCCCACGGCTCGGCATCGAAGCCATCGACCTGCTCGAAGTCTTCCGGGCCGAAGCCCCGCGTTTGATCCGCGAGCACCTCGCGGGCCTGCTCGGCGTTCAGCGCCGGGATCGACGAGATACCGCCGGCCGGGTGTCGGAAGTAGTAACGCTGCGAGCCCTCTTTGGCCGCGAGCATCACGCCCGCTTCCGGCGGGTACGTGCGGTCGGTGGACATCTACGCCGGCACCTCCGCGTCCGATTCGGTACGAATGTCGACCGTCTCGACGTGGTACACGTCGTCGTAGAAGGCGTCCGGGTCGTCGGCCTTTTTCCACTCGAGGGTCGGTTCCCGGTCGTAGCCCTCCGCGTCGTCGTCGCGTTCCCACCGGAGCGTTCGGGACGGACTGTCGATCGATTCGGTGACGAGCTGTCCGTCGCCGACTTCGGCGATCGGCCCCATGAGCGTTGCCGGGCCGTCACCGCTGATTACGATGCCGTCGCCGGGCTCGAGCGTCTCGAGCAGGTCGATGTACTCGTTGACCTGTCGCGGGTCCGGGCGCCACCCGTGGCCGTGGCCGTTCGTACACCGGGTTTCCGGCGGGTAGCCGGCGTAGCAGTAGACCTCGCCGCATTTCTTGCACAACCAGTCGATGTGCGGATAGCCGTAGTCGTCGCTGGTCGCGAGGATCATGCTGGCACCTCCGAATCGTCGGCGTCCTCCGCGGGACCGAGCAGTTCGAACCCGCCGCACTGGTCGCCGAACCGATCGGCCGTGAACCGAACGCGAACCTCGGTGCCTTCGCCGTACTCGCGAGCGGCGCGATCGACGGCCTGCTGGAGATAGTCGCCGTTCTCGGTTTCGGTCAGCCACTCGGAGGCGCACGGCAGACTCGCGGAGTAGCCGTACTCGGTCGGCGTGATGGTCCCTTCGACGGGGAACGGCGTATCGATCGACATTACGCGCTCACCCCCTCGAGCCGCTCGGATTCCCACGCGCGACGATTCGCAAGCACCGATTCGCCTCTCGCCGTCAGATCGTATTCGTTCGTGCGCTTGTCGCGCTGGCCTTTCGTAATGAGTCCACTGTCGACCAACGTGTCGAGATTCGGATACAGTCGCCCGTGGTTGATCTCACCCTCGTAGTAGTCTTCGAGCGTTCCCTTGACTGTCGTGCCTTTCGCCGGCCCAACGGACGCGATGACGAACAGCAAATCGCGCTGGAATGCGGTCAGTTCTGGGGCCGTCTGTCGTGGCGTCATATCAGCCTGCGCCATACTTCATATTTCTGTAGTATACTGTATAAACGTTCCCCCGACAGTCGGATTAGAAGGCTCGAGAAGCCGAGGTGAGTACTAAGCCGTCTGATTTGCGAGAATTATATCGGTGGTCTGCGGCGGGGCTCGAGGGCGACAGATCGCGTCAGAATAGCGGCGGTCCGAGACGTGGTTAGGCCCCGACCTCGAAGTTGTCGTGCTCGAGGCGTTTCGTCACCGTCGCTTCGCGGAGTTTGTCTTTTGCCCGTCCTTTGTAAGAGCGAACCGTGCCGACGCTTTGATTCGTCCCGGTGAGTTCCGTCATCGCCTTCGCAACGTATTGCTCGTCGAGCGTCGCGAACAGCATCGCTGCGACGAACTCGCGCTCGGTGAGCAGCGAATTGGCCTGTCGCTTCCGGACGATCGTCTGGAACGTGTCGAACCACTCGGCGACGAACTCGTAGGCCGTCTCCTCAAGTTCCGGATTCTCGTCACGAACAGCGCCCGGGACACCGCTAATGAGGTTGACCTCTTTCGGGAGGTAGTTCGGTTCGTTCGGTCCAGTCGATGCGAGCTCCCAGTACGCGTTGTGCCACTCGAAGTCGTCGGCGTTCTCGAGGCGCTCGAGGTCGTCCTCGCGGGAGCGTGCCCATCGTTCGACCGTTGCGTCGTAGGCACTCTGGTTCCAGTCGTCGGTCAGTTCGTCCGGTCCGTTGTGGAACACGGCCAGGATTTCGCGGCGTCCGAGGTCGGAATCGATGTTATCGTTCATCGGTCTACTATTACGTATCTCGCCATAGTACTTAAACCCTTGCAAACTATGGCAGTTCTTGTAATAGCCACTGTCCGTGTGCGATCTGATTTCCGAGTCAGTCACAGATTGTATCGAGATTCCGATATGGTCTGCTGTACTCTGTAGAACGGTTATATCGATGTGTTCGGCTTTCTCCCGTGTAGCCGCACTATCTGTTTTTATCGACTGTCGGCACTGGTTTGCGGTGACTGCGGCGTCATCGGTCGCACCACTCTCCCTGTACTCGAGAGCCGGCGATGCTGACACAATCTCGTATAGATCGATATCAGACGCGACAGGATCGGAACGCGTGATATTAGAAGGCTGAGAGAATCCCCGCGTAAGAACTGATTCCGAGTCAGCCGGAGGTAAATCGATCCGCTATCGGCACGCAGCCTCAGAACCGATCCATCAATTCCTCGGTCCGCTCTTTGCGGGCCTGTCGCTCGTGAATCTCGCGGACGTTCTCGAGGTCGAAATCAACCTCTTTGTCCGGCCCGCTGCCATCGGTCGTCACGATTCCCCGGTTGGCGAGTGGCTTGATGCCCTTCTCGATGTTTGAATCCGACTGGATATCGATATCGCGCGCGATTTCCTGTCGTGTCGTCGGCCCGCCACGCCGGAGGATGCCCGCGACGACCGCGCAAGTGTACTTCGGCGAGCCCTCGTCTTTGGCCTCCTCGATCGCCTCTTGCACGTAATCGTCGTCGACGAACGCCTCGTAGTCGTCGGGCATGTCGACGGCCGTCTGGTCCTCGAGTTCGGCGATCCGGTCCTGTGCGGCCTCGTACTTGCGCCGCCACTTGTCGCCGTCGTCGCCCGTCTCGAGGCCAAACGCGTCGGCAAGCCGTTCGGTCGCTTCGCGGGCGGTCTCGAGGTCGTCGACAGTGGGTCGGTCGGCCAGTTCCGAACGGAGGGATTCGACCTCGCTTTCGAGGGCGTCGATCCGGTCTTCGCGCTCGGACAGCTCGCGCTCGAGGCGATTCTTTTCGGCGACGAGTTCGTTCACCTTCTCGGTCGGCGCGTCGTCGCCGTTTCCGCCGCCCTGTTGGAGCATGGCCTGCGTGAACTGTTCGGCCATGTCGCTCATGTCGCGGGCGTTCTCGAGTTCCTGCTCGAGTTCGTCGATTCGTTGTTCGCGGTCCTCGAGTCGCTGTTCCAACTCGGCAACCCGATCCTGCCGGCGCTGTTCGCGATCGCTGATTGCCTCGAGTTCCGACACGAGGTCCTCGTCGATCGACTTGAGTTCCGGGCGGTCGAAGTCCTCGAGTCCTGGTGTCGCGCCTGCGTCGAATGTGCGCTTGCGTTTGAATTGGACGCGATCGACGCCGTCGCCCCAGTCGGTTTGGACGAACGCCTCGCCGTCATCGAGGTCCGCGACGGCGTCCTTGTAGTCCGATCCGAGCACGCGGCCGACCACTTTCGTATCGTTATCCCACGTCAGCCGGTGCCAGACCACCCAGTTCGCCTGCGTGATGAAATCCTTCTTGACGTCGGCGGGGCGCTGGCTGATCCCACAGATGCCGAGGCCGTGTTTGCGCCCGCGTTTGCCGATCTTGATGAGCATCTGGCCCGTCTCGTCGAGCCCGCCGCCTTCGGGGATGTACTCGTGGATTTCTTCGACCACGAGCAGGAACGGCTTTTTCAGGCGCTTCTCTTTCGCGAACAGGTGCCGAGCCGTTTCGCGGATGAGGTCGTTCGCGTCGTCTTCATCGAGGAATCCGGAGACGTCCAGAATCAGCGGGACGTTCTCCTCGAGTGCCAGCGTCGCGAGTTTTTCGGCGTGCTCGGGGCCGACGCGAAGATCGCACTGTTCGTCGGCGCCGACATGGAGTAGTTCGTACTGTTCCTTGAGGCCGTAGTACTCGCCGTCGGTGTCAACGATCAGCGTCGGGTAGCCGGCCTCGAGCAGTTCCTCGAGCACGACGCTCGCGGTGTTGGATTTGCCGCTGCCGGACTTGCCGGTGATAAACGCCCGGCCGGTGAGTACGTCGACCGTCGGGAGTGTCTCGCCGTCGGTGCCGACGGTGATCTGTTCGTCGGGCGTGTCCATCGGCACGTCGGTCGGGTTGGATTCGGTGTCACTCATCGCGACCACCGTCCTCAAGCGCGTCCAGCACGCGGTCGAACTGGGCTTCGATCCGTTCGTCGCCGTGGATCCACGTCTCACCGCGTGAGTGCATACTCGCGACTTTCGTCAGCGCGACACAGACGACGAGTCGGTGGGAGTGAACTTCCTCGAGATCCCGATCGTTTGCGACGATGCCGTCCTCTGGGGCACCCACCGCAGTTTCCTCGTGGCGAAGCGGTTGCCCGTCGGTTATCCACGCCGTTCGCGACGACGGCGAAGACCACGGGTTCAACAGGATGTTCCACGGGCGGTCGCGGTCGTCGTCTTCGTGCATCGGGGCACGGTGTTTCGTATGGAGGACGTACGGCTCGGCGTCGTCGGGATACCGGCCACCGCTTTCGAACGAGTCGACGTCTTCGGTCGCTTCGAAGTACTCGACGACGCGGCGGTAGCGGTCGGGCCACTCCTCTCGAGGGGTCCGGGTGTCAATGATGGGTGTACTCATTGGTAGAACCTCGCGGCTTCCTCGCGGCGCTGTTGGTCGCGCTCGAGCTGTCGAATCGCCTGTTCGACGTCCTCGGGACTCGCTTCGCTCATGCAAACCGCCTCCGCGTGTCGGCGTCGTCGTCCTCGAGCATCGGCGAGAGGCCCGCGTCTTCCGGGTCCAGCGACGCGAGCAGGTCCGCGCCCGTCTTCTCGGCATCGGGGTCGCGCACGCCGGTCTCGTTGAGTTTCGAGCGGACCGCCTCGTAGCCACGATCGTCGCCGAACAGATCCGAAATCTCTCGAATGTCGAGATCCCGGTCGTGGTACAGCGTCTCGAGTCGATCGGCATCGTCCCACCACTCGGTCGGATAGCAGAAGACGCTTGCCTGCTCCGTGTGGTCGCGGTCGTCGACGGGGAACGACGGGCGGTCCGGCTCTACCACGTCACTGCCCCCGTAGTCGGCCAGCGTCCGTTGGGTTGTCGGCGTCGGGTCGTTCGTCGCGAGCGGCTGGGGATCGTGGTCGTCGCGCTCGAGGGCGGGCCACGCGTCGGTCCAGTCGGTCGGGAGTGTCGGTGCGTCTGCGGTCGTCGCGGTCTGTGTCGTTGCCATTGTGGACTCTTTCGAGTTGTTTCGGGTGCTCATCGGCTCTGTTCTCCGTTGATCGGCGACTTTGCGATCCGCGTGACAGCGCCGCAGTCGCGGCAGCGGACCCACACGTGGTCGCGGATCTGGTCGGCTCTGAATCGGCACGTCGCCTGCGTGGGTTCCTCGCAGCGCCGGCACGGGCCGCGATACCGGACGGTGTTGGTCGGGGCGGCCGTCGCGTCGCGGCCGTAGTTCGACGGATCGAGCGAGGTCATCGGGTCGCCCCTCCGGCGTAACAGGCGTCTCGAGTGCGATCCTGCGGTGGCTCCATCGTCGTGTAGGCCGTCCGCTGGCGGTACTCGGCATCGAATCGAACCGCCTCGCGAACGAGGTCGAGATCTTGGAGGTCGTTCACGCAGCGGTAGGCCGTTGCTTCCGAGCAGTCGATTGCGTCCGCGAGGTCGACGGCCGTCAGCGGGTCGTCGGCGCGCTTGAGAGCGATGTACGCTCGAGCGCGGTTCTCGCTGACGAACGCGAGTTTGTCCGGGAGTTCGCCCGTTGTGGGGAAGTCGTCGGGGGTTGGCTGGTCAGTCATCCGAGATCACCTCGGAGTACTCCGGCACCTTCGCGTCGGGATCAGCCGTCACACCGCCGCCGAAGGTCGCGAGACTCGGCGTCTCGTCGACCAGCAAGTGCCGGCACAGCGCCCGTGCGAGATTCACGGGGACCGCGTTGCCGATCTGCTCGGTGACGTCCTTCTTGGTGTCGCCCGCGAGCTCGTAATCTTCGGGGAAGCCCTGCGCCTGCTTGAGTTCGCGGGGCTCGAGCATCCGATAGCGGACGTCCAGCCCGTAGGGGAACACCTCGGGGACGCACAACGCGAAGCGGTCGCGTTTCGTCACCGTCGGCAGTGGGTCGTCTATGTCGTTGGGCGTCGCGTTGCCGTAGTACTCGACGAGGAACGGTTCGATAACCGGACTCGAGAGCGCGAACGCGCCGCCCTTCTCGGTCGCGACCGTCGGGAGTTGGTCGGCCGTCGGGTCGCGCAGCGCCCCGCCGTGGCTGTAGTGAATCAGCGTCGGCGTCACGAGGTGGCCGTCGTGGTTCGACGCCGTGACCGTATGCAGCGGCCGTTCGTCGGGTTCGTACAGCGGGTTCGAATGGAGGCCGCGGTGCGGGCCGTTGCGCGGTTTAACCAGCGGCGTCGCCTCCGCGGTCGCCACGGAGATCGCGCCCTTCTTGGCGACCGTCGGGAGTGGGTGGTCGACGTCGGCCGGCACGCCGCCGGATTGCTGGCGCAAGCAGAACGCCTCGGGCGTCGTGAGCGCCGTCCGATTGCTCGAGACGCGCACCAGGAACGGCCGGTCGACCGCGTCGGCGACGATCGGGGCGTACTCGGCGGGCACGACGGTCTCGCGAAGCTCGCGCAGTTCGTCCTTGCCGATCTGCTCGAGCGCGTCCGCGAGCGGCGTCAGTCGCTCGTCGCAGTGGCGTCGGATGCCTTCGGCAATCCGGGCCATCGTATTCTGCGAGAGCGGCTGGACGCGTGCGTTCTCGAGGTCGCGCGTCCACAGAGAGTCACCGAGGTCCGACCAGTCGATGATGTCCGCCGCCGTTCGGCGGTCGGGCTTATCCGGGGCGTCGTCGACGTGGGTCGGTTCGGGTGCGGTCGGGCGGTGGTCCCGAGAGGCCATGATGAACAGGCGCTTTCGAGATTGCGCTTCGCCGTAGTCGGCGGCGTTCAGGACGGCGCCGTAGTCCTCGTCTTCGTCGTCGTACAGCACCGAGTAGCCAAGCGCCTCGAGCATCCCGATCCATCGCTCGAAGATCGATCCGTCCCGCGTGGACTGACCGTCGACGACGGGCGCCCAGTCGCGAAATTCGGGGACGTTCTCGAGCAGGATGGTCTCGGGTTGCAGGTGTTCGATCCAGTGGAGGACGTGCCACCCGCTCGCGCGTTTCTGTTCGTTGATCGGCTTGCCGCCGCGAGCCTTCGAATGATGGGTGCAACTCGGGCCGCCGACAAAGATGTCGACCTCACCCGGTTCGACGACGTCCGGTGGGTGCAGTTCCTCGATCTTGGCATGATAATGCTCGGCCCACGGGTGATTCTGCTCGTGGGTCTCGATCGCCGGCTCCCAGTGGTTGACCGCGTGCAGTTCTACGTTCTCGCCGAGCCACCAGTGGACGCGGGTGTGACTCGGGGAGAGTTCGTCGGGCTCGAGGCCGGTTTCGGCGGCGATCGTGTCGGCGTGGGTGTCGATTATCGCCTTGACGAGGCCGGTCGAGAGGCCGCCTGCGCCCGCGAACAGGTCGACGGCGACGAGCTTATCGTCGCTCATTCGTGATCGCCTCCGTTGGCGTCGTCACTGTCCGGGTCCGTTGACCGGTCGGATTGTTTTGCCTTTTTGACCCTATTGCGGAGTCGTTGCAGGTTTTCTTCGGAGTTTCCTGCGACCTGCTGGATTGAACCCGTGCTGTTGGCAGCGTTCATTAGCTGTCTTCTAATCTTGTCAGGGTCTTTCACACGGAGGTCGAATTCGTCAGGATCGATCTCGTGATTGGTCAAGAACGTTACTGTTACCGTTTCCTTCTGTTCAGTTCTGCTCGGGGACGCGTCACCGCCACCGTCGGTCGCGACGCGGCGGCCGTCCTCGAGCGGGCGCGTGTTCGTCCCGCCGCAGTGGCCGCACACGATCGGCGTCGACTCGTCGTCGCGGTCGTCGTACAGGATCGCCAGTTCCGTCTCGCAGTCCTCGCAGTAGTGGGTGTGTTCGTCGGCGTCGTCGGGCTCGCCGACGTAGCAGGCGATACTCGCGTCTTCGGGGTCGCCGGCCCACACGTTCAGACACTCCTCGCACGAGTAGTAGCCGGCGCGTTCTTCTACGAACGTCTCGTGGCCGCAGACCGGACAGCCGTCGTGTTTCAGGTCGACGCCGTCGTACTCGGCCGGGACCGGGTCGCCCGCGTGGTCGGTGACGGTGCCGCCGTCGGCGCGGAGATCCTGGTCGCGAACGCCGCCGTCCTCTGCCAGCACCTCGAGTTCGCCGAGTTTGACGACGCGGAGGTCATCGAACCGAACCCAAGCCTCACGCGACATGTCGTTGGAGCGTTCTACCACGCCAATTCCGTACTTTTCGTGACGGACCTTTTGTCCGCAGAGTTTGCCCCACGTCGCGACGTTGTACGCCGAGAACGACTGGTCTCCGCAGTTCTTCGGACGGTAGATAACGTCATCGTGCCCGCCGTCGGCCCGAATCTCGCGGTCGTCGCCGGTATCCTCTCCGCCGTCGGTCTCGAGTAGCGTGCTCTGCTCTGTCGTGTCGTCGCTACTGCGGCCGCGATCGCGGATCTCGTGTCGGCGGACGTACCGAATCCAGTCGTTGCACCCGTGGCAGGTGGTCCCGCCGAGTTTGTCGGTCATCGCTTCCCTGAACCGCTCTCCGCAACCCGGGCATTCGATGGGGACGGGCGTCACTTCGTCAACGGAATCCACGACCACCTCGTGGTCCCAGTCCCATTCCTCAGAATCGTCTTCCGGCTGCCCGCCGTCGGTCGCGACGCGGCGCTGTCCGACGCCGTCGACGTGAACGTCAAGCGCGTCCGTGTCGATCCCCGCGGTCCCCTCGAGCGCGTCGCAAATCGAATCCGCGACGGCCAGTGGATCCGAGCGGACCTGATTCGCGAGCAAGGCGTCGAAGCGGTGCAGCGCCGCCCAGTCGATTTGGAGGTGCCCGCGGTCGGCGACTTCGGAGAGGTCGCAGTGGGACTCGAGCAGCGAGGTGAGTGAGTCGTGCATCACTCGGCACCTCCGAGGACCCATGCCGGCAGATTCTCGTAGGCGATGACGTCGAAGCGTTTGCGCGTTCGACGTGCCAGCGCCGCGTCCGTCTCGAGGGTCGTCGGCGGGAGGACCGCGGCATCCCGACCCCGACGAGTCCGAGCGTGAATCGACTCGGCACCGAGGTAGATGTACTCGACGCCGCATTTGTGCTGGACGACGTAGGCGATCTGGCCGTCGAGTTGCTCGAGGACAGCTCGGAGATCGGCGCCGCGAAGGTCGGCGTCGGTGCCGTCGATTGCCGCGCGGACGTTCCGGGCGGCCTCAGAGGAGAGTGCTGCAAGGCGGTCCCGCGCCGTCCCCTGCGTGGACTGTGAGGTCGTCCCGCCGTCGGTCAGCACTTGTGCGTCGTCACGAGTGGCCGTCGGCGGGCGCTCGAGCGGGACCGTCCACGAGCAGGATCGGCACTCGAGGCGGTAGTCAGAGCCGTCCGCATCGTAGGTTGCTTTCGTGTCAACGCGTGCGCCACAGGTCGGACACGCGTCACGCGATTCATCGTCGGTATTATATGGACCGCTAACTAACTCGGGCATGCTTACCTTGATTCCTAGTGGGGTAAGCAACGCACCGACGCGCCATCGTCGGTGTTTTCGTGGCCCAAACCGGTGAGCCACAGGTGCGTTGCTTGGACACTCATTTAGACTGAACATACTTAGTTGTTCCCCTATTGAACATGGGTCCGATAGGTATATTTGGCCGGCTCACACAGGATATGACAGTGACTGACCGACCACGTGACGACCACGGCCGGCTCACGGGTAACGCCTATTCGGACGCGGACTTTCTCGAGGCGATCGCCGATCAGGACATGCCGACGACCGGCGACGTTGCCCGTGCCGTTGGATGCGCGCGAACGACGGCCTACGGACGGTTGAAACGACTCGAGGAAAGCGGTACAGTTGAAAGTCGAGACGTCGGGTCGGCGTTGGTGTGGACCGTCGTGGATTAGGTCGCCCGGAGGTGGTCGTCGTTCGGCTCGTACACTTCACCTTTGTCTTTGAGTTTCTCGATTTCGTGTTCGACCTTCGAATGCGTCATTCCCTGATCGCTGGCCCGTTCTTTGACGATATCGATCGGGGCGCCGTCGTCGTACTCAAGCTCGAGGTCGGAGATAATACCCTTGAGGCCTTTGATGCGGTCGCGTTGGGACTTGGACGTGTTCGCTTCGACCATGTCGGCGTCGAACTCGCCGGTTTCGGGGTCGACACCCACGTCCTCGAGACAGTCGAGCACGATCTGGATGACGCGGTTCGCGTCTTCGACCGTCGCCGTATCGGACAGTCGCATTCGGGCTGACGCTTCGGCGAGTCGGTGCAGCGCCAGGATCTTGCGGGCCGTCACCGGCACGGCGTCGTCTTCCGAGGTCGACGCTCGAATTTCGGTGTAGAACTGCTTGATGCGTTCACGGGCGCCTTCCGAGAGCGTCGGCGTGACGTTCTGTTTCGCGTAGGCGATATACCGCCGGAGCATGTCCTTGCTGATCTCCGGGTCGACGGTCTCGAGTTCGTCGCCGGAGACGTCCTCGCCGGCCGCGATCTTGCCGCCGACGTAGGCCGTCTGATTCAGGTGTTCGACGAGTTGCTCGTCTTTCTCCTCGTCGGGCTTGTCGGTCAGCGTAAAGATCAGATCGAAGCGGCTGATAAGCTCCGGTGGGAGGTCGATCTGCTCGCCGATCGGTTCGTACTCATCGAACCGGCCGTACTCGGGATTCGCGGCCGAAAGGACCGTCGTGTTCGCCGGGAGTGTGACGTTCGAAATGTTGGCCTTCGCCGGGCTGATCGTTCCCTGCGACATGGCCTCCATGACCCCCGACTGGTCCTCGTCGTCCATCTTGTCGAACTCGTCGATCGCACACAGGCCCTTGTGTGCTTTCACGAGCGCGCCACCTTCGATAGTCCAGCCGCCGTTGCCGAAGTCGTCTTGGACGGCCGCACACGTCAGCCCGGCCTGCGTTGCACTCTGCCCGGAGGTGTACACCGACCGCGGCGAGAGGTCGCGGGCGTACTCGAGCAGGCCCGACTTGTCCGTACTCGGTGCTCCAACGAGGAAGATATGCGAGTTGCCCCGAATCCGCGATCCGTCGGGGAGGTGTTTCTCGACGCCGCCGAACATCTGTAGCGCGATCGCGAGTTTGATCTGCTCGTCGCCGTGGTGGGACGGTTTGAACGAATCGACGATTTTCTGGTAGATGTTGTCGCTCTCGGCTAACTCGAGGATTTCGTCCTCGTACTCGTCTAAATCCAGATCCTCGTAGTCGGTGTCTTGGTGCTCGATGTTGTTCGCTTCGCCCGTCAGAACGAACGTGCCGCGGTCCTCGTCGTCGATCTCGGGCTCAAGTTCGATGCCGACCGTGACTCGGTCGCCCGGTGCAACCGAATCGGTCATGTCCGACCCGAGCACGCGAACGTCGATGTCGCTGGCCTGTCCGCCACGGTGAGCTTTCTCCGGTGGGAGTTGAAGGCGCACGAGCTGGTAGTCCTTGAGTTCAGATTGGTCCCAGTTGACTTGGAACGGCCCCTGTCGTTCACACCCCTGACACTCGTGCGGTTCTTGCCAATCGCCGCTCTGTGGAACGCGCGTGAGTGTTCCGCACAACTGGCATTCGAAGGCCGCTTCGCCGACTTTCCCCTTCGAGTCGCCGACCTTGTTGACCTGTCCCTGGACTGCAACGTACTTGCCGTTCATGTCGACGGGATACTTTCCCACATCGAAGACACGCGTGGGCGGGAGGCTATCCAGATCCGAGAGGCGAACGTCGGCGTTGAGTTGTACGTCGATCGGGAGGTCGTAGTTCCGGAGAGCTTCTTCGGCGTATTTGAGAACGTCTTCCCCGTGCTCGAGCACGTCGTCCGCGAGGTCCGGGTCGAACTGATAGAGGTCGCCGTAGTCGATGTACAGCGACTTCTGTTCGTTGGGATACTTCTGTGCGAGGTCGAGGATGCGCGTGTCGCCGTTCTCGCTCTCGCGATCGTCGTAGTAGTCTCTGAAGAACTGTTCGAACGTGTCCACGAGTTCCGATGATCCAGTTTGTGAGTGACTCATTGTGATTCCTCCGTGACTGCAGTAAAGGTTTTACTACCGGTTCCGCGCCGGGTAACGCCGCTGACTCGACGGTTTCGAGTAGTTTCTCTCGAGATACCCCATGCTAACGAACCGATATTTACAGTGTGTTGTGTCATGCAGTTTGGTTAGTCTGAAAGATTCGTTGTATTGCCCTCCGAATCAATCGTCTCGCGGCTCGTCGCCGGACCCTCTGCGGTAGTAAAACCGTTACCGGCCGCGGAAGCCGGTAACTCCTCCAAATCCACGCGGATCGCTTTGACCTCACGTTTGACACCGTCGGCGCACTCGGTCTTGGTCGTCGTCATGGCGAATCCCTCCCCTTCGGCCGCCTTCTCCATCGCGTTGTAGATCAGCGGCTTCGCACGGTTCTTATCGGAGAGGTCCTCGTGACCGAGGTCGAGCAGCGTATTCCAGGCGTCGCGCCACCACATCTTCGCGCCCTGCATGTCGCGTGCTTGCGCACGACGAATCAGGGCCGTCCGGATATCCGACGCCCGTTTCTCCGGCGTCGCGTTCTCGTCTTTCGCGAGGCCGGCGATCCCGTCGATGTTTTCCTGCACTTCCAGCACCAGATTCTCGAGGCGATCGACGCGGTTCTCGAGGTCGTCGATCCGGTCGTCGCGAGCTTCGATCTGGTTGACCAGATAGTTCTTCGCGTAGTCGTCGATACTGTTGACTCGTCGTCGGAGTTCGGTCAGCTCGTCAATCTCGTTCTCGTCGCTCATGCGTACCTCCGGCTATCGGTACCGTCGTGAACGCCGACGCACGGCAACGTCGCCCGCGAATCGCAGTCTCGCCACTCCTCGTGGGAAAAGCTTAAGCGCGATGCGAGAGAAACCAGAGACGTTCCACCACCTCCGGTTTCTGCGTGGTCGTTACCTGTTCTAGCGACAGCCACGGAGGCCGTCGCCTTAAACGTTCTAGGTTGCGTCAGACGCAACTCCTGTGTCGTATGAGAACGTGGTGTCATTGATTCCTAGTGGGGTCTGTCGGTTGTTTGTGTACGATGCGCCGCTCGGCGTAGCCCGCGCCATCGGGCCGTGTCCAAGTCGGGAGTCGATACGTCGGTCGTACTTCATGCGTTGTAGAAGCTCACCTCGTTGGCGGGCGTCCGGTCGATGAGGACGCGTCGAATCCAGCCGGGCACGCGCTCGAGGGACGGATCGGCGTCACCGTAGACGCCGGTCAACGTCGCGGTCGGCCCGGCGCCTTCGATGTGGAACCGCTCGCCGTTGCGCTCGAGGTCGACCGTGTAGGACTGGCGCGTCCCGCGGAAGGTCAGCGCGACGCTGGTTCCGGCGGGGAAGGTATCGCTGTAGTCCGCGAGGTCGATCTCCTGCTCGCGCGTCCCGCGGTGGTCGTGGTGGTTGGATTCTCGAACTGCCATGATAGGCTGAACGTCGAAGACCCCCATGAAAGCCGCGCGCTCGTGTCCGATGTGTCGGAAGTTGCGACGCTTCCAAACGTTGTCGGGACAACACTTTTGGTCACGCGCAATGTTTGATTTCATGTTGGTCCTCGCTGATTTGTAGACAGCCAACACCGGAATTGGGCCGAATTGACGGCCCGTACTTGCTTTCTGCGACCCACGTCCGTCATGAGCCGCAGGTACGCGGCGATTGAATCCCGGTTGTGCTGCCGTAGCGACACCATACGGTCCAGTGCACTTATAGTTTTGGAGAGTATAATCCAAGACAAGGAGTGAATCACCACTCATGGATCATACTCTCCACGGCCGGAGCCGTTCGGTGAAATTAACTAACCAGCCTGAAAAGGGCGCGTATGCGCCGTTGGGTGCCCGGCATGGACGAGATTGATAACGCCATCGTCGAGTTCCTACAGGAACTCGAGGGGGCCGATGGTGAGCCGGTCGCCCAATCGCCCGCGTTGATCTACCGGAATCTGGTCGAGATTCGCGGTGTGCTCGATTGCGCGGGGAACACGATTTCTCGCCACCTGAAGAAACTCTGGCAGGCCGGCCTGCTCGAGCGACTCGAGGAGGATTCGGCCCATTACGTTCTAACGGATCTTGGCCGTCGCTATCCCGACGACCTCCCCGATGAAGAACGTGCCGACCTCGAGCAGCGTCTCGACTCGCTGTAGCACCCGCTCGAGGTGCCCGCCGATTATCGCACCCGTTCAGTGCCCTGTTGATTATGCTGCCGTCCGACCGGTGCTGCGTAGGTTCGTCTCCGTCTGTCATCCCGAATCCGGCGATCGACCCCGTACCCGACTAGTTTGGCCGTTAGCTTTTCCCCCGTAGCTACCAACCGGTACGATGGCCTACCTGTTAGGTATGGACTATCATGACAAGATTACCGCTATACGGAGATATCCATATATCTACGGATCGAATTTACTAATCCAATTCATTTTGTAGCTAAATCTATCGCGACACCCGCCGAGCGGTCGTGTACGTTATCACGGCGTAGTTATATCCACTCTCTAGAATGGAAAATAAAGAGACAGAGAACCGAACAGTCACGTACGGCAAGGACTTTGAATCGATGTTACGTGACGCCTACCCCAGCGCGAAGTCGATCCCCGAGGCGATCATGTGGGCGGCCTACGACGGGTGCCAATGGCGACTCGGTGAACACCCACAACTCACCGAGGAGGACTTCAAGAAGCTACTCATCGACTCGCTCAACTGCGAGAAGGCCCAACGGATCATTCGCGAGACGGCCCGCGACGAACTCGAGGACTAATCGGCCGCGGCCTTTCCCTCTGGATACAGTTCGTCGGTCGCCGCCCAGTAGCGCCGTGCGGATTTCTCGCCGCTGAAATCGACGATATGGTAGTAGCTCATCTTCTTGAGGTTCCGCGTCGCCGTGCGCTTGCTCGGCGGGTTCGACACCCGCTCGCAGAACCGATCGTAAATCTCACCGATCGACAGTCGCCCGCCGTCTTCGACCAGAATCTCATACAGCACGCGCTGGTCGCGCGTAAGTTTCGAGAACGTCTTTTCGATCAACTCCCGATCGGTCTCAGGGGCGACTTCCCGGACGAGCGCGGGTGTGACCTGCTCGCGCCCGCGTTGCTCGGCTTTCAGCACGGCCTTTCGGAGATTCTTGATCGCCTTTCGCGCATCGTTTTCGGAGACGTCGACCACGGCCTCGAGCACGCCGTCGGGAACGACGCCGTCGACGACGCCCTGGTCGCGACGGCGCGCGAGAATCGTCTGTAGCTGCTCGGTGTCGTACTTCGGAAACTCGATCGGATAGTAGCCGCCGAGTCGGGATTCGACGCGGGGCTCGAGAGCCTCCATGAACTCGTAGTAGTCGTTGACGATGCACAACAGCGCCACTTCGGGACGTTTGTGCAACTCATAGAGCACGCGGTCGTCGGCGATCTGGTCGGCCTCGTCCAAGATCACCACGAACGGATTCGCAAGTTGCTCGCGTAGGTGCGCGGTCAACTCGTAGCCGGGCGTGTTCGGCGGCTTCGCGGTCTCGCCGACGGCCTCGAGTAGCCGGTTGAAAATCGCCGCGTAGCTGCTGTAATCCCAACAGTCGATATGGACGGTCGAGACGGCGGCCGGGCCGTCGTCGGCGTCGGCGGTCGGCCCGAATCGCTGGTCGTCCTGCTCGGCGCGTTCGCCGATCGCGTCGGCGAGCTGTCCGACCATGAGTTTCGCCGCGTGGGTCTTCCCGGCGCCGCTCGGCCCGTAGATCACCGCGCCGTCGACGGCGTGCCCGTTCGCGACCGGCCGCAGCGTCTCGCGAAGATCCCGTAGTTCGGCCTCACGGACGTACATTTCGGCGGGCGGCGTCTTCGTTTGGAGCGCCTGCCGGTCGGTGATGTACTGCATTTACTCGCGGTATCTCCGGCCACTCAAAAAGACATTCCGGGCACGTGTCGGAAGTGTCGGATGTTCTCTCGTGCGCGACCGACGGGGCCGACCGTTCGCGCGAGTCGATCACCGACCGTTTCTCGAGCGGTAATCGGCCGCACTCGAGACCTCCGAATCGAACCGCGAAAATCATATACGGGATCTGTCTATTAGACTCAAGAACTGGGGTACGGGGTAGCTGTTTCAGACAGTAACGAATCTGAGGGGATCGGTATCTTTATGGAGAATGCGATACATGTAACTAGTAGCTCGAGGGTCGTCGGCAGAAAGCCGGCCGGGTGCTGGAACACCCGACCTCGGGCCTTCGGAGGTTACGAAAGCCATGTCGAAATCTGAGACACGACGACAAAAGCGTACCGACCACAACTGCATCGACGACCGGAACACCGACACCGTGCAACCCTACGCGACCCGCGACGTCTCGCTCATCGACGAGGCGACGATTCGGCGTCTCGATGACGAGGCCGCCGAGGAAGACGGCTGCCGGTTCGCTGCGGTCGCGCGCTCGCTCGAGCAAAAACACGACCGCGAGAACGAGGTCAAACTCCCGATAACGCGCGTCGCGTACGTCGACGAAAGCGGTCGGTACGGCATCGAACGCGAATTCTTCGGCTACAAGCGCGACTGGAACGAGATTCCGCGGACGGTCGTCGTCACCGACGGATCCGTTGTTCGCGAGATTCCGGAGCGCCACCGCGAACGGTACGCGCCGATTCTCGAGATGTACCAGCGCGTACTCGCCGAGGAGTAACGGAGGGTCGCTTTTCTATGTCCATTCGCACATCTTCCGAGCGCGAGCAGCGCCTCGAGGAGTGGCCCGAATCGCGCATCGAACGCGAGTGGAACGAAATCCAGCGCGCGAAAGCGACGTGCGACCCGGAGGGCCAGCAATGACGACCCGCCAGATCCCTGCCTCGGAGTTCGTCAACGGCGTCAGTGTCGGCGTCGGCCAGCGCTGTCACTGCGATATCTGTAGCACAGAACTCGCGCCGAACGACCGCGTCGAAGTCCTGGTGACGATCGGGCCGGCGACCGTCGCGATCGCGACGCTTCGGGGACCGTGTTGTTCGCGGGGCGAGCTGGCCGACGGGACCGAACGGGCCTGCTGGTTAGTCCGCGGGCGGCTGGCCGCGTCGACGGCGCCGGGCGGGCATTCGCGGCTGATCCTCTCGAGTGCGGAGGTGGCCGACCGGACTGAGTAGTTGCTTATAGGCAGAATTTCATCATAGGTGTAAATTCTATTTACGCGCGTCTCTGTGACAGAAAGACATTTCCGAATGTGGTGGCACACGTTTTCTAATGAATACGATCCTCATAACGGTTGATGCGCTTCGTGCGGACCATCTTGGGCAGTACGGCTATGATCGGGACACGATGCCGGTTCTCGACCGACTGTCCGATGGCGGTACGCGTTTCGAGAATGCGTTCGCGAACGGGCCGTACACACGGATCTCTATTCCGTCGATCCACACGTCGGTTCGACTCGCCCATTCCGATCTGGATTCGTTCCCAACGATATCGGGAAGACTCAACGCATCAGGGATTGACACGGCCTGTATCGGGACCCGGACTGGTTTCAAATCCGCAGAGGGCGATCTCCACTTTGACACCTATGTGACGCTTGGCCGCGACGACTATCACGACGAGAGCCAAGAACAGCAGTCGGTACTCTCGAAACTCGAGGAGCGAGTGACGACGGCGGCCGGCGCTGCGCTGAAATCCACGCCGAGATTGTACAATGCAGCCCAACGTGCATACGACCTTGCACCGACGGGCGGCAGCTTCTCTTACAAGGGTTATACGAGCGCAGCGGAGGTTACTGATACGACACTCGAGTGGCTCTCTGAGCAAGATGGCGATTTCTTCCTGTGGCTGCACTATATGGAAGGCCACCGGCCGTATGGCGTCCACGATACGGACCCTGAGTACACCGATCCGGTTGATAACGACCGAATCAGGGAACTCATGAAAAAGGCTGGCACTGAGCCTGAGAACGTGACCGCCGACGAACGGAAACTACTCGTCGATCTCTACGATTCGGACCTCCGATACTGCTCACAGCACCTCGACCGTCTCGTCGACGGCCTGGAAGAACTGGGGATCTGGGACACGACAAATCTCGTGTTTACGAGCGACCACGGCGAAGAATTCGGCGAGCACGGATACTATTTCCACCGCAATCTCCCGTATGACGAGCTGTTGCACGTTCCGCTTCTTGTCCGATCGCCAGCGACCGCAGACCAACCCGAGACAATCGCAGAGCAGCGCGAACTGATCGATATCGCACCGACGATACTCGATTTCCACGACGCGACAGTGCCGGACGTGTTCGAAGGGCAAAATCTGTTCACGGGGGACTCACGAAACGTCATTTCCTCGGGGAGCCAGTCACACCCGACACCTGCGATTTCGGCCCGCTGGGACGGGTATAAATATCTCTATACACCGGATCAGGAGTACCTCTTTGATCTTGGGGCGGACCCAGGTCAAACGGACAATCTCGCCTCGGAATTGCCCGATATCTGTGACGACTACCGGTCACAAATCCCCGAAATGTACTTCGATGAACGGGCAACGAAAGAACAGCTTCGCGATCCGGAAGATGAGGCCGATCGCGAACGGCTCGAGGCGTTAGGTTATCTGGAAACCAAATCCTGATCTGCTCTGTGTGCCGGTTTCTCGCCTTCTTGAAGCCGTCCGCCCCCTTTGTCCTCGCCACTTTAATATAGACACGCCCCCGCGTTCTAACAAGATGCCGTCTTCATCTTCGGAAACGAAGCTTCTCATTACTGAACGGGGCGATCACTACGTTTCTACGGAAAATCGAGCCATCTTCCCGGTGACGGACACATTGGGGACTACAACACGTGACGAATACGACACTGTCTATTCCGTGCTGAGTAATGCCGACGTCGACCTCGACACTCCCGTTCCGATCTACGAACAGACGTGGCGACACTTGCTTGCATCCAGACACGGCCGGTTGCAGGAACTCACGCTGCTCTATTTACGTCTTCAGGAGGTCGTCGAATCCGAAGATCCGGACCGACTCGTCTGTGACCGCGATCTCGATACCGGATACCTCTCGGTTGCGATTGATATCAGCGACGCGTATGACATCCCGATCGACACGCAGGGCCAGCAGTCAGTCTCGAGACTGCAACGGATCCAACGGTTCCTCAAAAATACCGTGCTTGTCCTCCCGTTTCTCTTCGATCAGTTCGTGTCGCTACTCCTCGGATTCATATTAGGGCGGCCGGAGAAAGCCAAACTTGCTCTAATCCCGTCGTTCGGCCGCTTTGACAGCATGGGGCCGGCGATCGATAAAATCAGCAACTCAGGGTACGACGACTACGCCGTTATCGGCACCTCACACGTCAGTTCTCTGGGGGCGACGCTGAAATGGAAATACCTGAAATCCGAACTGGACGGCGAGCCTCTGGTTTCGCTCTCGAGGTTCGTCACGCTGCGGTGCATCGGCCGGCAGATCCGCTCGTATATCGACATCAACCGTGGGGTCCTGTTCGGAAAGAGCTTGAAACGCGAACTGAACGACGAACTCGAGTCCGAGGTCGGTATCACGCTCGAGAAGACGATCGAGTACTCCATTTACGACGGCTTTCGGACGCGTGACGCACTCTCGATATTCTATTAC
This sequence comes from Halopiger xanaduensis SH-6, assembly GCF_000217715.1. GTDB lineage: Archaea > Halobacteriota > Halobacteria > Halobacteriales > Natrialbaceae > Halopiger > Halopiger xanaduensis. The sequence goes on along the minus strand of NC_015659.1, from coordinate 2,112 downwards.
CATCTGGCCGACAACATGATGTCGAAACTCGAGTGTGAGAAGGCCGTCATCGGGGGGTTGCCACCAAGTCGGCGGGCGATGCTGTGGGCGGGGCTCAAAAACGACGTCGAGATGTACTATATCCCGCATGGGGCGGGGGTCGTCATGGACTCGTCGAACCCGCCAGCGGAGCTCACGCAATTCGTGTCTGGCGACCTCGAAAAACGCCACTACGAGGAATCGCAGCAAGTCGAGACTCAGTGGGAATGCATCGTCAGCGGGCGATCATATTTGACGACTCTCTACGAGGAATACAAGGGCGTCGAGCGAACCCCTCCGGAGGACGGTGATCTTCAACTGCTTATCGCAACGCAGCCGATTCGTGGCATGGACGAGGTGATCCGTGATATCCTCACGGCCGTCGCGGAGCGTCCCGATTCGGTGTCGATCGTCATCAAAACCCATCCGAGTGAATCGGCTGCTGACTACGCGGACTATGCTCGAGGAAACGAGCAGGTGACGGTCACCGAGTCGGATCTCTTCACACACCTCTCCGAATCGGATCTCACAGTGACGATTAATTCGAATGTCGGGATCGAATCGGTCTTAGCAGGGACGCCGACCGTATCGGTGAACAAATGGGACCCTATTACGGATGACGCGCTGTATGCGATCTATGGTGAGATTCCTGTTCTGAGAGACCAGCAGGCCGTCTTCGATCTTATCGAAAACCTCGATGCAGACTCTCTAAACGAATTGTACACGACTCAGTACGAGTCCGTGTCCCAAAACTACGAACTGGATACTGACGCTGCTGAAAATATGAAAACCGAGATACTGTCGGGGTAATCGCGCGTCTCAGCCGACTGTTTTCTGTGTGACTTCTGCGTTGATGTCTGCCAGCCGGTCGCTATCGACGTGGTCGATCACGCCCCGAAGCGTAGGCGTATCGTAGTTCCCGTACTTTTTGAACAGTTCCTTGAATAGTTCGTAGTCGTCGGCCTCGTCCAACGTGAGCCGCAGGTCTGTACGGTTGATATACTGCTCGTCGTCGAACAGGTCGGCCGAATCGATCTGCTCGAGGTCGAACGCCTCGGCGTTCTCGTAGTAGTACGGCGTCACGTGCTCGCGTTCGTGTGGTTCGCTCGCGTACTTGTCGACGTACTCGAAACTCCCCATCGTGAACGCTTCGACGTCCATCCCGCGGGGGAACGTCCGGTCGATCGTGTTCGACGCGTAATCGGCGTCGGACTCGAGCAGCGCCGAGACGGCCTGATCGATGACGGCCGGCGAGATCAGTGGACAGTCGGCACAGATCCGCACAACGATATCGGCGTCCTGTGTCTCTGCGGCGCCTTTGACGCGGCCGAGCACGTCGTCTTCTGAGCCGCGAAAGACGTCGGCGCCGGCCTGCGAGGCGTTGTACTCGAGAATATCGTCTTGCGTTTTGTCGCTGGTCGCGACGACGGTTGTATCCACATACCTCGAAGAACTAACACGACTGACGACGTGTGAGATAACGGGCCGGCGACGAAGTTGAAGCATCATTTTTCCCGGCAGGCGCGTCGATCCCATCCGAGCCTGGATGCACGCAACGACGGTGGTATCCTCTGACATTGTCGGTCGTATAAGCTACGCGAGTAGATCCTCATATACGTAATGGCGGCAGATGCTGGACCGAACACTTTTCGTCGCTCGGTAGCGTAGCCACTGTTGAGGCCCGTCCCTGCCACGGCCACGGGCTCGAGGCTCCCTATCGGTTTTTGACGACGGTGTACTCGTCGGCTTCGTCGAGTTCGATTTGTGTGTAGATCGCGCGTTCCATTGCGTCCTGGTAGTCGCCGTCGACTGGCCCGGCCTTGAGCAGCCGGTCGAGCGTCGCTTTCGGCAGCGTGATACTCACACGTTCGGTAGCCGACGAGTCGTCACCGTCGGGCTCGTCGCCCATATCCACACCGTGACACGGCCGGTCCAATAATCTATGGCATTTGGCGGGCCGAAATCAACGCACAGTAGCTCGCGATTACGCGCGAAAACTCGCAGCTACTCGAGAATGTGCGAGAAATCGTGTCTGTAAGGACAATCAATAAGTAGGCGTGCGTGTAGGTGATACATAACAGCAGACCGCCACGG
>NC_015658.1:300000-436718 GCF_000217715.1 Halopiger xanaduensis SH-6 | reverse complement strand
ACTACATTCACTGTTTTCAGCTAGTTTTGTAGTTTAATCATATAGGAGAGTATGATTCAGGCGGGCCTTCGTTTTCATCGTATTCGAACATTATATAGTCCGAATTAGCTACGGGAGAACGATGAAAGCAGCCGACGTATTTTACTTGAGTACCTGTGTAAAATCCTTGTGAACGATACGAGCCTCAGGGAAATCAATGTAAGATCTGGCGTTCGGCATGATCAAACATTATATATCCAGTTTACCGTATCGGGTATTATAGGCGATACCTCAACTATGGTCTTGACGATAGACAGAAGATGAGTCTCAATCGTCTTGAGATCACTCCACAAAAATAACGCAGAGACGGCGTGGACGACCGTGCCCACCGACCGACCTCAGCTGCTACTGCTCGGTTTGCCTTTGACCGATGGATCGTACGGGTCCGGATCAACGCCGTAATCTTCGGCGTGTTCGCTGTAGGAGAAGAACCGTGGCGCATCCGGATCGAACGGTCGCTCGAGCGCGTCGAACGCGGCCTTCTTGTCCCAATTCTGGAGGCCGCCGATCTCGGAGCGCTCCTCCAGGTCGTGGTGGTCGAGCTCCGGTTCGGTGAGTTCCCACATTTCCTGGCCCGCCTCCGTTCGGACGATGACACTCGAGTACTCGTCGGACGAGCCGACCGAGCCGACCGAAACGTCCGCACAGTAGCCGGTGAAATCAGCACACTCGTCACAGCCTTTCAGCGCGGCGCTGTGGAAGTTTTCGATGTCTTCCTCGAGGATCATCTCGTCGGAGTGGTCCCAGACCATCAGCTTGCCGTGGAGGATATCCATCTTCTTGATATCTTCCGGCGGAATGTCGCGTTTCTCCTCGAGTTGTTCGCCGACGAACTTGTAGTAGTTGAAGTTCTTGGTACACATCAGCGCGATCGTATACTCGATCGCACGGACGCCTTCCTCGTGGCTCCCGTAGTCCCACTCGAAGTCCTGCAGGGCTTCGATACCTTCGATTACACACGGCGTCCCGACGACTGCGAGATCGAGGTCGTCGAGGTCCATCTCCGGGAACGTCTCTTCGATCGCTCTGTAATCGAGGTGTTCCAGCGCCATCGTCTGGTTGTAGAACGAACCTGCGTTCTCGATACACTCCTTGGGAGTGGTTGCGATAAACGGCTCGGCCTTCCACGGCTCGTCCTCGCTTTCGGTTGCGATGACCGCGCCGTCGATCTTACCCTCCTCGAGTAGGCGAATAAGCATGGCGGTGACGACGCCACCGTCCTGTGCGTTCTCTCGCCAGTTGTCTTGGACCTTCGCGGAGTGTTCGTCGATCGGGTCGCCGGCACCTTTGACGTTGTCTTCCCCGCCGGTAATCTTCCACTGGCGTTCGTATCGAAGGCCGCCACGGGGACAGAAGTCCCAGCAACGCGAGCAGCCGATACACATCTTCGTTAGCGTTGGTAGTCCGTCCTCATCGGTACCGATCGTATCGACCGGACAGACGGCGATACAGCTCCCACACTGGATACAGCGATCCTCCTGGATGACAGCCTGATCGAGCTCCGTAAACCAGGTTTCGGACGGTTTACTGCCCTCGTAATCGTTCCGCAACTTTGGTGTCTCGCTACCGCCGTCGGTAGCTACGTTGGATGGTTTTTTTGGTAGTGTGTCGTCGGTAGTCACATGTTAGATCACCACATCGAGCCTATATCAAAATTACTGTCCGCACAGCCGGTCTCAGCTACGACATTGACCTCTTCTCGCGCCTGAAGACGCGGGAATTCCCCACAGGATTTCAGGCTGAGCACAACCGGCCCTCTAGTTTCAAGGCGTATACATTCCACGCGTCTCTTGCTGGGGTTGAGCATCGGCGTGGCTGTCTTGTGGCGTGGTCAAATGCACCCCATCCTCTGGTATGTGTTGTCGGCAAAGCGCTACCTCCTCGAGCCAGACGGGCCACCGATCGATCAGGGCTCCTATTTCAGACGGAACGCCACGGAAATCGAAACGCCGGCAGTTATGGTACCCTAACATTTATATAATATATTCATGTGTGAAACATTGTGGTGAAAGATAATGTCTGACAGAGGCACGAACGAAGACCGGTATCGACGCGAGTTTCTAGGAATCACTGCCGGGACAGCGATGCTGGGGGCCAGCGGTGTCAGTATGGCGACCTCTGGGAGAGGGAACGGGCAAGGGAGAGGAAAAGGAAACAACGAGCACGGTACACGTCAGATGGAGTCCCTCGATCGGGGGCTCGTCGCCGTTCCGGCGGACGACGGGGTGTTGCTCCGGTGGCGGCTGTTCGGGACCGAACCCGCCGATCTCGGGTTCCACGTCTATCGCGACGGTGAACGGCTAAACAACAAACCGATCACTGACAGCACGAATTACCTCGACCCCGAGGGGACGACTGACTCGACCTACGCCGTTCGAGCGGTCGGCAACGGGCGGGCCGGCGGCAGGAAGGAGGGCAACCGGAAACCCGGAATGTCGGAGTCTGTCGAGGTTTGGGACAACCAGTACAAGGAGATTCCGCTGAACAAGCCCGAGCCGGTCGAAGGCGAGAACGGCGAGACAATCACGTACCACGCGAACGACGCGAGTATGGGCGACCTCACGGGCGACGGCACGCTCGACATCGTCCAGAAGTGGACGCCGTCGAACGCGAAGGACAACTCCCAAGGCGGTCCGACGGGTGACGTCCTAATCGACGGGTACACGATAGAAGGTGAGCACCTCTGGCGGATCAACCTCGGTCAGAACGTCCGGGCCGGCGCGCACTACACGCCGTTCCTGGTGTACGACTTCGACGGCGACGGCAAGTCGGAGCTAGTGGTACGGACAGGCGACGGTACCGAAGACGGTGCCGGTAACGTTATCGGCGATCCGGACGCCGACTGGACGAATGACAGCGGATACATCCTTGAAGGGCCGGAGTATCTTACTGTCTTCGACGGGGAGACGGGCGAGGAGCTTGCGACGGAGGACTTCCAGCCTGCACGCGGAGACGCCTGTGACTGGGGTGACTGCTACGGGAACCGCGTCGATCGGTTCCTCGCCGGCGTCGCCTACATCGACGGCGAGCGACCGAGCATCGTGTTCACACGGGGCTACTACGAAAAAACGATGCTCGCCACGTGGGAGTTCCGGCAAGGCGAACTCGATTTGCGCTGGATCTTCGACAGCGAGGACGGGAACGAGGAGTACGAGGGCGTGGGCGCACACAGCCTGGCCACCGCGGACGTCGACGGCGACGGCAAAGACGAGATCGTCTTCGGCGGGGCGGTCATCGACCACGACGGCACCGGCCTGCACACGACGACGATGTCGAACCCCGACGCCCAGCACTGCGGTGATTTCATCCCCGATCGGGAGGGTCTGGAGATCTTCGTCCCCGCCGAGTATCCGGCCGAGGGGGCACCGAGCCTGTCGATGCGCGACGCCGAGACGGGCGAGTACATCTGGGCCGTCAGGAACGGCGCGGACATCGGCAGAGCGATGGTCGCCGACATCGATCCGAACTACGAGGGGGCGGAAGCGTGGGCGGGCGTGCCCCTGGAAACCGATAGCGAGATCGCCGGGACGTTCACCGCCGACGGTGAGCAGATCAGTGAGACCGGCGTCAATTCGGTAAACTCGGCGATTTGGTGGACCGGCGATCTGCACCGTGAACTGCTGGATCACGATTTCCTCGGCTGGGACGCGGGATACGGTGTCGGCTGGATCAAGAAGTGGAACCCCAAGACCCAGGAACTCGACCTCCTGAAATCGTTCGAGGGCACTCGCTCGAACAACTCGTCGAAGGGCAACCCGTGTCTGTCGGGGGACATTCTCGGTGACTGGCGCGAAGAAGTGATCTGGCGGACCGACGACAGCGAGGCGTTGCGCCTGTACGCGACGCCCCACGAGACGGATACACGGCTGTATACGCTATTGCACGACCCGCAGTACCGGACCGGTATCGCCCGGCAGAACGTCGGCTACAACCAACCGCCGTGGCCCAGTTTCTTCCTCGGCCACGGGATGGACGACCCGCCGAAGCCTGACATCAAGACCTCGTTCGAGCCTGCGGGACACGACCGACTCGCCGAGATATCCGCGAGCGAAACCGACGCGACTCCCTGTGACCAAGTCGAATTCGAAGCGGTCGACCTGACGGGTAACGGCAACAAGGTCCGTTCCCTGACGTGGGAGTTCGGCGACGACACGACTGCGACAGGATGGTCGGTCAGTCACACCTACGACGAACTGGGGACGTATCCCGTCAAGCTGACCGTGACGGACAAGAACGGGGAGACGACGACCGACTTTGAGACGATCACGATCACCGAACCGGAGCCGCTAGCGCGGGCCGTGCCGAGTGCGACCCGCGTCGACGTGGGCGAGTCCATTGACTTCGAGGCAGAGGACGTCTCCGGCAACGAGGAGTCGGTCGACTCCCTGACGTGGGAGTTCGGAGACGGCACGACTGCGACGGGGTGGTCAGCTACGCATAGCTACGACGGTCCCGGCGAGTACACCGTCACGCTGAACGCCACCGCCGAAAGCGGTTGTGCGACATCGTACTCCGAGACGATCACGGTCGACCTCACGGAGGGCACCTACCGTCTGACCTCCCAACTCAACAGCGACGACATCGTGATGAGCGTCGACGGCGAACTCGCCGACGGGGCGAACGTCTACAACGACACCGTGGGCGAGGCCAACGGCCAAACGTGGGAGGTGACCGAACTCGAAGACGGCATCTACCGCATCGACGCGGCTGACGCCGAGGACCTCGTGCTGGAGGCCGCCGGCGGCGGTACTGACACCGGCACGAACCTCGAACTCGGCCAGTGGGAGGGCGCCGACTACCAGAAGTTCGCGGCGGTGCCCGAGGGCGGCACGGGCTTCACGCTCGAACCGACCCACGCTGACCTCGCGGCCGACGTCTGGGAGCAGGATCCCAATCCGGGCGCGGATATCCGCCACTGGAACGTGACCAGCGCGGAGAACCAGCTGTTTGAGTTCATCGACCCCGACGGCGAGTAACCAATCCCGCGGGGGCACGCCTTCGACCGGAACGACGGTTACACCGGGATTGCATGCCCGGAGACTAGCCTCCGAGTATTTTTGGAATCTCGGTTGTAAACGAACAATCAGTCGCTTAATTTTGGCATGAATTGTGGTAGACGGCAAACGCTTCGAGCCACGATTTAGATATATCAATAGCCGAATGGATAAGGCACCGTTTAGTTTAGTACCTCCTCTGGTTCCGGTCCATTGAGTGACTGGTGTGGTCGTTGTATGATGTAGTAGTGTATGAACTGTTCAATTCCTCTTTGACGCTCCCCCGACTGTCCACCCACGAGTTATGGAAGGGGTCAACCCGCATCTTGAAGGTCTGAAACCACTTTTCGATCAGATCTCTCTCGGCATAGTCAAGCTGGCCGCTCAATCTAATCGGGAGAGAGGGTAGTCAGATAACCATAGCCATCGACGAGAAATACCATCCCGGAGAAATCGTGTTTCTCGGTCAATCGATGCAGGAATGCAGCAACTGGATCGGTGCCTCGGCATCCGAACACTGCAACATCAAGAAGTAATCTTGGTCCAGTACTATTGCAGTATATACCCAAGACCAGTTGCCGTTAATCTTGACAGTAGTTTTATTGATGGCGACGGCCACATCAGGAATCGTCACTCACTCCGGGATGTTCTCTTCAGTATCGTCTGTCGGTAGCTCCCGCCGTCGCTGGCGGCGAATCTCGCCAAGAGCTTCTTTGAGCGTTGCTATATCATCGATCGCCGCAAGTTCGTCGGTAATCTCCTCAACGAGCGCGGCGCGCTTGACAGCGGCTTCATTGCCTTCGGTCGTGTCGATCGATTCGACTCGAAGCTGGCGTATTTCGTGCCATCCACAGTTCCAACAGTCCCGTGTAACCTCGACGCGCTCGTCTGGATCGGCCGCAAGAACTGCGTCGGAAAGCGAGGTCGAAAGCGGCTGCTCTGGCCCAACCTTGAGCGTGACAGGGGAGCCGCACGCGGGGCAGTCCATAGTTATCGTAGGGTCGCTCGTGTGTTGAAGATACTGGAGCAGAGAGACTGGTCCACATACAATTGTTGAGACGGTGATTAAGCCCCTCAAGAGTGGCGCAAACGATGATAATGAGACACCGACCAGCTAGCTACCGAGACTACCCAAACCTGTGTTCTCACGATCAACGGGAAACGAGAATCGTTCGGGGCCCCGGACCGCATCATATTTTCACCACAATGACAAAGTTGTGCCGCTCGAAAGACTAGATCTGGATGTCCCTGCTCGAACGCTTACTCGGCGACGACACGCCCGACGAACAGGTCGATCTCGAATCTCGTCAGAACGACGCAGATGAAGCGCTCCATGACGCCGTGGAGCGTGGCAACTACACCGTCGAGGACTGCGGAGTAACTGGTGTCGCGGTCGTGAATGAAGGTCCGGACGGTGAACCGGTCGTCGTTCCGATCGCTCGCTTCTCACTCGGTGAAGACGTCGAGGACCCCGATATGGATCGCGTTTGGCAACTCGTCGGCGAAGCAGTCAAGGCCGTTCAAGTGCCGTTCGACGACGTGTTCGTCCGTCACTACGACGTCCAGTTCACGTTCGACGGCGACGAACTCTTCGAAGCCGAGGAATGCCGACGTATCGCGCTCACAGACCAACTCGTCGATCAATACGCGACCGACGCCGGATTCGGTATAACTGATCTCCGCAACGCAGTCGAGACAGCGGACGATATCGACGACGAAATCGCACCGGTCGCATGGGGCGAATGCAAGGATTACAGTCAGACGGACAACGCGGCTATCGTCGTCGCCGGGACGGCTGCCGCTGCGAGTGCTAGTGCCAGTGCTGCAAGCTGCGCCGGGGCTGGTGCAGCAGGCGGTGGCGGCGGCGCGTGCTGACGGCCACAACAGGCCGTGCTCGGACACCATCTACTTCGGTTGCCCCGCGTGTACTCCTGACGCCTGTCAGTTCGGCATCCCAGTTCACACAGTAGCGCTTCCTTCAACGGCTCACCGATGTACGGTTGATCTGACGTTCGATTTCGTAATCTGTGGCCGTTCATTTTGATTCCGACGTCTGGAATCGCCCCACCAAACTTCCGCATTCGGCACAGGATGATTATTGGAAGGAGCCCGTTGCAAGAGAAAAATCGTTGAGTACTGTTGCGACTAGATCGATTACAGTTCGACCAACTCGGCCGCTAACCGTCGGAGTTCATCTGCTTCATCGACCTCGGTCATCCATCGTTCATAAATCTCGTGTACTTCTTTCCCTGTCTTTCTCCAACGAGGACGACCGGGGTTTCAATATCGCTGCTGAACTGAGAGTACATACGGAAGACAATGACTGAGGAGCGTTCGGCGACGGATATCTTTCGTCTTCTTGCTGACGATACCCGTGTGGATATTCTTCGCGCTGTCGCTGTTGCGCAATACGAACTTGATGAGGTTGGGGCAGGGGCTGCTGAACTCACATTTTCTGAGATTTATGAGCATGTTGACGTAGAGAATACGTCGAAATTGTCGTATCATCTCGGGGAACTCACTGGGACCTATCTACGGAAAAGCGACGACGGGTATTCGCTCTCACACGCTGGTGAGCGTATTGTTCGATTCATCCTGTCTGAGAATTACGAGCAGCCGGAATCGTTCGGTCCTGAACCGATTGATGGGATCTGTGTCTTCTGTGGAGCGGATGCGCTCGAGGCGAGCCTCTCGCACCAGTTTTTCCGGATTGACTGTACGGCGTGTGAGCAACAGGTTACAGGGCATCCGATAACACCCGCACAGATCAAGACACGAGACGTCGACACTCTCATTCAGAGTGTCAAGCTACGTACCGCGGAGAATGCCAGGCAGATTCGGAGAGGAATGTGTCCAGAGTGTGGATCACACCTCTCTGCCGACGTAATCGAAGTGCCTGAAAGTGCGTTGCCTGATGCCGATTCGTTCGTTGTGACGAGTACCTGTGAGGAGTGTCTCCGTGAGTACAACAGCCCGTTGACCTACAGTGTCGTCTACCACCCGGCGTCGATTGCATTCCATTGGGATTGTGGGGTCGATGTGACTAGGCGGGGTATCTGGGAGTTCCACGAATACGTCTACGAAGGGAACTGGACCTCCGAGCAGATCGCGTCTGATCCCGACGAGTACGAGGTTGTGTTGCGTCATGGGAACGATGCAGTGAGGCTCTATCTTGATTCGACTGCGACGGTGATAGAGACGGAGCGCGTGCGACGTGAGAGCGGCGAGTTTCAGCGTTCCTAACAGAATTATTACGAAATCGACGTTGAGCGGATATTGGTGCTGATCGGGTGGTTCTCTGAGTATCGGTGTTAGAAGTGTAATCGCTCGGCCGTCCGCTCAACGCCAGTTTTGAAGCAAATCCGATTAATTATCAAGTATACAATAGTTTTATCGGTGTTGCTGGCTCGGTCCGTAATTGCAGTTAACGGAGACCCACCCGTGTTATCGAGTAATCCCCACGAACCGGCAAACGAGCAGAATCGAACACCCAGCGAGAATACTGAGCGACAGCAACCGAGCCAGAGACGATCGAAGTCGGCCGAGGAGATCACCGACGCATACGCAGACGTAGCTGACAAACTTGCCCGGTGGCAGCAACTCGATCGACTATTCGCCGGTCGATATCGCCGTCGCCAGTTCGGGGACGCGAACGGCCGCGTGCTCGACGTTGCCTGCGGCACCGGGAGGAACTTCCGGTATCTCTCATCGTCAAGCGAAGTCGTCGGCATCGACATCAGCGCTGAGATGCTTGCCCACGCCCGCGATGAACTCGACAGGCTCAATCTGGACGGTATCGTCCGCCAGATGGATGCTCAGACACTCGACTTCCCCGACGACAGCTTTGACACCATCATCTCGTCGTTTTCGACGTGTACATTCCCCGATTCGATTACCGCACTCTGCGAGATGGAGCGCGTCTGTACGCCTGATGGCGAGATCCTGCTGCTCGAACACAGTCGCAGCGACGCCGCGCTGCTCGCCTGGCTTCAAGATTGGCGCGCTAACTCTCACTACGAGAAGAATGGTTGCCGACTGAACCACGACCCGCTGGAGACCGTCGAACAGGCCGGCCTTACAGTCGAAAACGCCTCGACCGCGTTCTTCGGTCTCGTCACTGCTATCGAGGTTATCCCGTCATGATGAATACCAGCACCGCTGGAACCACGAGACGGTCGTTCCTCGGGTGTCTTAGTAGTCTCGGACTCGGCAGCCTTGGAACTGCGGCCAGTCGAACGAGCGCCACGACCACCTCTCACGACATCGACTCTCGTTCAGGTGATAGCCCATTCACGAACTCGGACGAACTCGAAGCGTTCGTTGACGAGGTGATGGCCAAACGGATTGGAACGACGACACCCGGAGCCACTGTCGCCATCGTCTCGGGAGACAGACCCGTTCTTACCAAAGGGTACGGTGCTGCTGATGTCGATGCCGACGATCCGGTTCGAGCTGACAAGACAATGTTCCGGGTTGGATCGGTCGGGAAACTCGTGACCTATACCGCTGTTATGCAGGGTGTCGAACGGGGTGTGCTCGACCTTAATGTCGACGTGAACACGTACCTTGACGATTCGGAAGTGACTGTCCCAGACACATACGACGACCCGGTGACACTCCGACATCTCGGGACGCACACTGCCGGATTTGAGTCAGCGCTTGACCCTGACATCGTCGCCGATCCAGCTGATCTCGACTCGTTGGAGACTGTGCTCACCGAGCAGCAGCGCTCGCGCATCCGTCCCCCTGGCGAGCACGTCGGATACTCCAACTATGGCGCGGCGCTCGCCGGTCACATCGTTGCTGAAGCTCACGAGACGACGTTTGACGAGTACGTCCTGTCGAAGATCTTCGAACCGCTCGGCATGACTCACAGCACGTTTGCCCAGCCTGTCTCTGACGATCAGCCTGGCGACCTTGCCGCGCCGCACGTCAGCGACGGTGAGTCGTTCACGGTAACTAACGATGTGTACATCAACATGCGTCCTGCGGGTTCGTTAAGCGCGACAGCGACGGATATGGCGGCGTTCATGAGTGCACACCTTGGTGGTGGTTCAATTGACGACAGGCGGATTCTCGACACGGCGACCGCTGAACTGATGCACAGTCGTCACCACGTACGCCACCCAGCAGTCACGAATTGGCGGTATGGCTTCCACGAGTACGGGAACCCAGACGCCAATCTCATTGCTCACTCTGGCGGGACGGTCAACTTCACGAGCCACCTGCTGCTTGCCCCAGACCACGATGTCGGGATCTTCGTCGCCTACAACAGCAACCCCAGCGAACTTCCGGCGGCTGTCGTTGAGGAGATTGTCGAAGAGTATGGTCACCAACCAGCACCGACGCCACCTATTCCGACTTCAGAACCGGGTGGTCGTGAACGCGCTGAAACCGTCGCTGGCGAGTACAGCCTCTCATATCTCCCGCAAAGCGGTCCTCTCCAGGTAGTAGATCTGCTGGAACACATGACTGTCGAACCAGCGGACAACGGCGATCTGCGCACAACGACTCTCGAGGGTGACGCCCGAAAGTGGATTGAGACCGAGCCATACGTGTACGAAGAGATCGGCGGCCACGATGTCCTTGCTTTCGAGGTTACAGATGGGGCTGTGAACGTGCTGAACATGAGCAGTGAACCGACTGGTGTCTACCAACCAGTCCCGTTCCATGAACGCCAACTCGTCTCCGGGGGTGTTCTCGGAACGGCAATATTTGGGTTTGGCCTCTCGCTCGTTGGGTGGGGTGGACACAGTGCCTGGCGGCAGTTGAAGCAGCATCGAACCAGTGATAAGCCAGATATGGAGGACTCTGAATGACAGATCGACATGTCCCTCAACAGCAGATGGAAAATTCGCATGAACGCAATGACCAACGTGGGTTCATACATGCCGTCAAACGCCGGGTGACGAGCCCTCCATGGCTCGCCCGCACAGCAGGTGCCGGCTTGAGCAGTGTCTCGATTGGGTTCATCGTACTCTTTCTATTCGTCTTAGAATCTGGCGGCGAGGTCACACTCTTCACACGACCGCTCGCAATGCAGGTCGCACTTCTTCTCCCGTATTTCATCGGTATCCTCACGGTCGGTACAACTGTTGGTGCTTTGCTAGCATGGTGGTGCCAGTACTGGTCACTACCTGTCCGGATCCACCAGACAGTACTGGCGCTGCTAGGCATTGCGTTTTGCTGGCAGCTTGTGGTACTCGGATTCCTAGCATTATAATCGCTAACCGAAGTGTATGACCTCTATACTTGATTAACGGCAGTTAGTGCTACAGTTTCTTTCTTGAGTGTTAGGGGCGAAATCCATGTTCAGTAGGGATAATCCACACACCGACGCATAGCACTGATCTACCTACATCCTGTCAAAAACTGCGTGCGAGATACAGAAGGTGAATTCAGCACGACGACTTTGTTTGTTTCACGTCGAAACCGGTGAACCACTCGCACACTACACGTGCGAACCTAACGCCGTCTTTTCCATCAGCAAATAGAGATGTTGAGAGAGACGTGCTGAATCCACGGTGCATATCTTCCACGATGATTCCGTGTGAAATTCCGATAACGCGGACTGCATCAGAAACGGTCCAATGTCGTCAGCTTCCCTTTGGTTTTAGATGGACGTGTGAAACACAGAGGTGTATACAAGGGATCCGTATTTTCAGACAATTTAGCCATCAGCCGGAGCCGGGAGCGTCACCATGAACGTCGCCCCTTCGCCAGGTTCTGACTCGATCATGATGTCGCCGCCATGCCGTTCGACGATGCGTTGACAGAGTGCGAGGCCGATGCCTGTGCCGGTGTACTCTTCACGCGAGTGAAGCCGCTGGAACACCTCGAAGATGCGGTCTTGATCCGCCGGATCGATGCCGATCCCTTCGTCCCGGACCGAGATGCGGTACTCCGGCCCGAGGCGTTCAGCCGATACCTCCACATATGGCGGTTCATCGCCGCTATACTCGATGGCGTTATCGAGGAAGTTCTGGAAGAGTTGGCGGAGCTGGCTCGCGTCCCCCTCGACCTTTGGGAGATTCTCGACAGCGATCTCGGCGTCGGACTCCTCAATCTGGACCTGGAGGTTCGCTAGTACGTCCTCCATGATCGCGTCAAGCTCCACAGGTTCTAACGGCTCGCCCTGCGTCTCGACGCGGGAGTACTTGAGGAGACCGTCGATCATCGCGCGCATGCGCTCAGCACCATCGACGGCGAACTCGATGAATTCCCGACCGTTTTCGTCGAGGTCGTCCCCGTACCGGTCCTCTATGAGCTGGAGGTAGGAGGAAACCATCCTGAGGGGCTCCTGGAGGTCGTGGGAGGCGGCGTACGCGAACTGCTCTAAGCGCTTGTTCGACTCTTCAAGCCGGTCGATCAGCTCCTCGAGCCGCTGCTCACGGCGTTTCCGCTCGGTGACGTCCTGGACGGCCCCACGGAGCGTGACCACTGCCTCGTCTTCTACCTCGGGAGCGCCTTTAACCCGGAGCCAGCCAATGTCGCCAACGGGCCGCGGGAAGCGGACCTCGACATCAAACGACTCGCCGGTTTGCATGGCCTCCTCGACGGCCCCTTCGACAGTTGCCCGATCCTCTTCAGTGTGGTACACATCGAGCGCCTCTTCCAGCGTCGGCTGCTCGTCGTAGTTCACGTCCAAGAGGTCGAAAAGGTGGTCTGACCAGAACGGCTCCATCGTCTCTGGGTCAACCTCCCAGCCGCCAACATCGGCGATGCGCTCGGTATGTGCGAGAAGGTCATGAGTCCGTGCGAGTTCCCGCTCGCGCTCCTTGCGCTCGGTGATGTCCCGGAAGTACACAGAGAGTCCGGACTCGGACGGATAGACGCGGATCACCTCCCAGATCCCCATGGAGTTGGAGTACCGCTCGAAACTTCGCTGTTCTTGGGTGGCTAGCGCTTCCTCGAACTCTACTAAAAGTGGGTGGTCCTCGTCGATTCCAAGGATATCGTGGATGGGTCTGCCGATGAGTTCTCCTGGGGATGTGCCGAGATACTCCGCGGCGCGGTCGTTGACATACTCGAACCGGAATTCCTCGTCGAGGGCATAGAACGCGTCGTCGATACGCTCGAACACGTCGTCGAGCTCCTCCTGTATCTCGTCCCGTTGCCGTTCGAGCCGTTCGGCCTGCGCCTCCAACTGCTGCTCGTACTCGCGGCGCTCGGTCATATCCTGGGTGACCTTCACAAATCCTCGAAGTTCGCCGTCGTCGTCGTGGAGCGCTGTGATGATGACGTTCGCCCAGAACTTCGACCCGTCCTTACGGACGCGCCACTTTTCGTCTTCGACTCGACCGTTTTCAATAGCTTTGGAGAGGTTTTGTTCAGGACGTCCGTCTTCGCGGTCTTCCTCGGTGTAGAACGTCGAGAAGTGCTGGCCGACGATTTCGTCTTCCGAGTAGCCTTTCAACTCGCGTGCGCCATCGTTCCACGTCTGGATGATGCCGTCGGGATCGAGCATGAAGATCGCATAGTCCTGGACTTCCTGCACGAGCGTTTCGAATCGCTCCTTTTCCTTGCGGAGCTGTTCTTCATATTCGTGGCGCTCGGTCATATCGCGGGTGACCTTCGTGAACCCTTGGAGGACCCCTTGGTCGTCCCGGATAGCGGTAATCGTGACGTTCGCCCAGAACCGCGTCCCGTCCTTGCGAACGCGCCAGCCCTCGTCTTCGACGCGGCCTTCCTCCGTCGCAATGGCGAGATTCCGTTCTGGCACGCCCTCGGCAGTCGCCTCGTCGGTGTAGAACGTCGAGAAGTGCTCACCGATGATGTCGTCCGCAGCGTAGCCCTTGATTCGCTCGGCACCGTCGTTCCAGCTCGTGACGATGCCATCTGGATCGAGTCGGAAAATCGCGTAATCCTTAACAGCGCTCACGAACGCGCTGAACTCTTCTTGGTCCCCACCTTGGTCGGCAATCGATTGATCGACGGGTCGCCACCAGACGTCCTTCTCCTCGTCGAGTCGCTTCGTTTGGAGTTCACCGCGGTCGGCGAGCTCAGCTAAGTTCTCACGAGCAGCAGCGAGGGAGCAGTCTAATTGGTCGGCAGCTTCGGTGGCTGTAATCGGTGTCGCTGGCGCATCCGAGCGGGTGAACAGCCTCCGGACGTCCCCCTGTGTCACGTCTGGTGCAGACCCCGGGGTTCCCATACGGACAGGACAGGCGAGGCGACTCATAAACACTTTGTTGCTCTCCCAGATCGGCAACTTTTCTGCAATAACACCAAGCTATGTCGGTGCCGATGTGCTGCATACACTCACTATAATCAGCAGCCAGATTTTGATAGATCAAAGAGATATCGGCAGCCGATTCGGTAACTGTTTGACCTGGACTGAGCGACCACCACCTTCGTAAATCAGGCTGTGTGACATCCGCGCCATCTATTCATTAAGGCCTGATCGAACTAGCGAACCACTGTCAAGACCGACCTGTTGCATACAGAGGGTGCATTCAGCACATCGATATGTTTGATTCGCGTACGGGCTGACGAAAGCACCGACAAATCAGAGTCCCGATATACTGATTTCGCCGGAAATCATCGTCTGGAGGGCCAGTTCCCCGTGGATGGTTCTCTTTCTCTGCCGGACTGGTGCGATAACGGTAGTTTCTACGAGCGGGGACTCATTCCCGAGCTACCAGAACCGAGGTAGTCACCGACTCGAGAACGTCCTCCGTCGTGCTCCCGAAGAGTTGTTCTGTGAAGGTCGAATCCTCGCTTTCTCCGATCACGATCAGGTCGATCCTACTATCGGCGCTATACTGGGGTATTGCGTCTTCTGGAAATCCTTCGAGAATGGCTCGTTCGGACGTAACACCGGCCTCATCGGCCATTTGCTCGGCCTGATCGAGCGCCTCTTCCGCTTCCTCATCAAGTGTTTCGGTGAGGTCATTCGCGATGTCGCCAACGGCGGATGCGGACATCTCCGTCCCAACATCTACGACGTGCAGGAGATGCACCTTGGCGCCCATATTCGACGCGATTTCCATCCCGTGATCCAGCGCTGTTACGCTTGCATCAGATCCATCCGTCGGGATAAGGATGTCGCGGTACACGTCGAAGTCCTATTGGCTGAACGGCAAAAAGGGTGTCCACGAGTCAGATGGACCGGACGATGTCGTGATAGTGGGAACTTGGCTCGTGACCCCGGAGCGGAACACGCTCGAGGAAGGTCTCATCGTCCAGCGCGTCATCAAAGCCATCTATCGCTCCTCGGAGACCGGGCGGTCGGTCAGACCCAACTGAACGCCCATCTGACAGCAATGTCAGTTTGCCACCCGTGCTTTTTTGCCTCGACGTCGTATCGATGGACCTAGACTCAATGCAAGCACCCGAAATACTCCTCCGTCTCGTTGCGGGTGCCGCGTTGATTCTCGCCAACGGGTTTTTCGTCACCATTGAGTTCGCGCTGACCCGGGCCCGACAGTATTCCGAAGCGGAGTTCATGGAACCCGGTCTCGAACGCGCGTGGAAGATGACCGAGGACCTCGAAATCTATCTCACCGGCTGTCAGGTTGGTATCACCGCCTGTAGCATCGCACTGGGTATCGTCGCCGAACCCGCGCTCGCAGCGCTGTTCGAACCGTTGTTCGGCGGGACGGTTCTCGCGTCGATTGGCGCGGGCGTGCTCCTGGCGTACATCATCGTGAGCTTGGTACACAAGATCTACGGTGAACAGGCCCCCACCTACCTCGGCGTCGAGCGCTCGAAACAAGTCTGCCGCTACGGTGCAACACCGCTGTATTGGTTCACGTGGGTCATTCGACCGATTCTCCGCGTCGGTGACTGGGTGGCAAAATGGACGCTTTCGCTGTTCGGCGTCGAGATGACCGGTGCGTGGCTCGAATCCGACGGCGAGGACATTGAGGGGCGTGCGGACCTCCACCGACAGCTCGAGTCGATACTCGACGACAATGAGATTCCCGAAGAGCGTCGTCAGGAAGTGATGAACGCGTTGGTAGTCGAGGAAATCCCCATCCGTGACATCATGGTGCCGCGCGAGGAGATCGCCACACTCTCGACCAACAATACCCCCGAGGAAAACCTCGCGGTCATCGAAGAGCATCCACATCTCCGCTATCCGCTGGTCGGCGAGGACATCGACGATTTCCGCGGGGTCGTTTACCTCGCGACGGTCACAAACCAGTTCGAGGCGTTCAAAAACGGCGACATCGACATCGAAGAGCTCGCCGCGTCGCCGATGACGCTCCCGGCCGACGAGGTAATCAGCGACGCCATCGACCGTTTCCAGACGG
The DNA here is from genome assembly GCF_000217715.1 of Halopiger xanaduensis SH-6. Lineage (GTDB taxonomy): Archaea > Halobacteriota > Halobacteria > Halobacteriales > Natrialbaceae > Halopiger > Halopiger xanaduensis. The sequence goes on along the minus strand of NC_015658.1, from coordinate 420,427 downwards.
AAAATCAAGAACTCGCGCTCGTCACTGAGGAGGGACGGGTCGTCGGCCTGTTAACCTCGACGGATGCCTTCGAGGAAGTGATGGGCGAACTCGAAGATCCCATTGACGTCTACCAGCGCGAACAACGCGGGGACGACGCATCGAGACTAGACTCTCAAGGCGATCCGGCTTGAGATACCTCGTGAGAACGGTGTTCCTCGGAGCGCGAAGAATCGGTTTGCAGACAAACCGTTTATCCGTGCTGCCGTTTATATAACTTGCTATGCCGATGACCGCGCTCCAAGCCTCTCTCAGGCTTATTGCCGGTCTATTGCTTATTCTCGCCAACGGGTTTTTCGTCGCCATCGAGTTCGCGCTGACCCGGGCCCGACAGTATTCCGAAGCGGAATTCATGGAACCCGGTCTCGAACGCGCGTGGGAGATGACTCAGAATTTAGAGATTTACTTGACCAGTTGTCAGATCGGGATTACGTTCTCGAGCATCGCGGTCGGGATCATCGCCGAACCCGCGCTGACGGCCATCTTCGAACCGCTGTTCGGTGGGACGGTTCTCGCATCGGTCGGCGCAGGGGCCATCCTCGCGTTTCTCATCGTCAACCTCGTCCATCTGACCCACGGCGAGCAAACGCCGACCTATCTCGGCGTCGAGCGCTCGAAACTGGTCTGTCGGTACTGTGCGACGCCGCTGTACTGGTGGACGCGGGCCATCTGGCCGATCATCAAGTTTGGAGATGGGGCGGCGAAATGGACGCTTTCGCTGTTCGGCGTCGAGATGACTGGCGCGTGGCTCGAAACCGAAGCCGACGTCATGCAGGGGCGTGCGGGTCTCTACACGCGCTTCAGTTCGATTCTTGAAGAGGGAAACGTTCCCGAAGAACGCCAGCAGGAGGTGATGAACGCGCTGGCCGTCGGCGACATCCCGGTCGAGGTGATCATGGTTCCGCGTGAGGAGGTCGTCGCGCTCTCGACCGAGAACACCCCCGAGGAGAACCTCGCGCTCGTCGAGAAACACTCCCATTCTCGCTACCCAGTGGTCGGCGAGGACATGGACGACTTCCGCGGGGTCGTCTATCTTCCGACGATCACGAACCATTTCGAGGACCTCATGAGCGGCGAAGTCAACATCGAAGACCTCGCCGAGTCGTCGATGACGCTCCCGGCCAAGGAGGAAATCAATGACGCCATCGACCGCTTCCAGACGGAAAATCAGGAACTCGCCCTCGTCACCGAGGGCGACGAGGTCGTTGGTCTCCTGACCTCGACGGATGCCTTCGAGGAGGTCATGGGCGACCTCGAAGACCCGATAGACGACCGGGGCGGACGCGCACGCCGTGGAGCGGACTCGACCGGGACCTGAGACGACTTCGGCGATCAATCGCTCGACGAAACGCTTGAGTACCTTTCTGGTCTCGTGGTTAGAACTGTCGAACTGGACTGTAGCGGGAATCCCGGTGACGACTACCTCTGCTGGATGAGTACCTCGATGACGAAACCGCCCAAGACGAACTGCACGACAGCCTCGCAGAACATGACGTATTGGCCGTTGTTGGATTCATTTCATCGCTGACCAGTGACGGTAGACTGCTCAGTCTAGCACACGTTTCTTGGAACACAGATCGTGATGGATATGCGCCCTGTATTCAGCACGGGAATTATCTCTCCAGCAGCCGTCAGGAATCAGCTGCTGCACACAGAGGATAAGTTCAGCACGGCATTTGTTTCACACCGAAAATGGCGGACCATCTGCTCACTACACGTGCGAACTTATCGGATCACCATTATAATTAGATAGAGTAGTGGAAATACAAATCCGACCAGAAACACTCCGAGGACCAGCCGTTCTACAGAAAGAATAGGGAGAAGAAGTATCACAAGGATGCTAATCAAGAGTGCAATAATAAGATTCAGTCGGAATATTATTCGTTCTTCATTCATTGGCAGGTAATTTCCATCAACCGCATATATATGTTATTACATCAACGTGAGGTGGTCTCTAGAAGGGTAAGTTTTGGTCTGTCATTAGCCTGTACTGAGCGATCACCACCTTCGCAAATCATATTGAATTTCGTGCTACATTCGTGCCATCTATTCACCAATGCCTGATCGAACTACCGAACCACTGTCAAGAGCGACCTACTGCATACAGACGATAATTTCAGCACGATTCCCTTGGTCGTTCCAGCTGAAACCGATATGTCTCGTCCGATAAACGTGCACTTCTTCTCGGGAACGAAGGACGGGGCGAGCTTACGGGAGTGCCGTCCGGAGATCCTTGCAGAGGTCCTCGGCATCTTCGAGGCCAACTGACACCCGGACCAACGTCTCAGGAATCTCCGCTGTGGCTTCTCCACGACTAAATTCGTCCGGAATCATAAGCGACGGTACCTCAACGAGGCTCTCGACCCCACCGAGACTAGCGCCCGGCGTGAATACCTCCAACTCTTCAATAAACGCTTCAAGTTCGATGAGCGTCCCGTCGAACTCGAAGGACAGCATCCCGCTGTACCCCGACATCTGCTCACTCGCAAGCTCGTGTTGTGGGTGACTCTCAAGTCCTGGATAGTGAACGCGGTCGACCCGCTCGTGGCTCTCGAGGAACCGCGCAACCGCCATTGCGTTCTTCTCGTGGTGTTCCATCCGTGCGGGCAGCGTCTTCGTACCTCGCGCAACCAAATAGCAATCAAACGGCGACAGCATGTTTCCAAGTCCGACCTGCTGAGCAAACGCCAACTGCTCGAAGGCCTCCCCGTCGTCGGTTATAACGGCGCCGCCAATCGAGTCGGAGTGCCCGTTGAGATACTTAGTGGTACTGTGGATGACGACATCGGCACCGAGTTCCAGCGGTGCTTGAAAGTACGGACTCGCGAAGGTACTGTCCACGCCGAATTGGGCATCGTGGGCGTCAGCGATGTCAGATATCGCCTGAATGTCGCACAGCCGTATCAGGGGGTTCGATGGTGTCTCCACCCAGATCAGGTCGGTGTCAGAGTCGACTGCTGCGGCGATGTTTTCGGGATCGCGAGCGTCGACGAAGTCGACATTGATGTCGAAGTGCCCAGCGGCGAGTTCCGTGAGCAGTTTTTCGGTCCCGCTATAGATGGAGTCCGAAGAGACGATATGGCCTCCCGGCGAGACCAGCGCCAGCATCGTCGTCGAGGTAGCAGCCATCCCAGAAGCGAACGTCAATCCATGCTCGCCGCCTTCGAGGCGGGCTAACTGCTCTTCGAGGGCTGCCCGGGTCGGATTGCTCTCGCGCGAATAGTCGTGTTCGTTGGCTTCCTCTCCGCTGGCCCACTCGAACGTGGTCGAGAGGTGGATCGGTGGGACGACATCGTTTGTTCCACCTCTGTGGAGATGCATCCCAGTCTCAGCTGCGCCAACGGCGACGGTCGCGAATCGATTCTCATTGGTGTGGTCATCGTGTCGTGTCATATGTAATTCACAATGGGGCCGACTCGGGCAGTTGTACAGGTTACCGATACAGATCGGATACCTATATGAATGTTCTCCGTCGCGAAGGATAGACGTGGAGTTCCCGGCGAGCGTAGCCAGACACACCAACTGACACGGGCACAGATCAGCGAGTCATTCACAGCGAACTATTGTCCCCGCAGAGAGGAAGCGTCTTGTTCGCGCAGTCGAATAAGCAGTCCTATGTATCTCGTTATGTTCCGCCTCGATCCGGGAGAGTACGATTCGAAGTTTCACGAGTTGAACGACGCGATACAGGAGGCTTCCGAGGACACGGAGGGGTATCTGGGCAAACGGACGTGGCACGCTCCAGAAAGTGAGGAGATTCTCGTCGTGTACTACTGGGAGTCGTTGGACGCGCTCGAGTCGTTTGGAGCAGATGCAGACCACAAACGCGCGAAACAGCGGTGGACGGAGTGGTACGATGCGTACGAAGTCACTGTGACGGAGATCATCGAGACGTACGGAAGCGGATTCGCCGATGACGCAGACCCACCTATGTAGGCATCACAGACGTATTGATTGGTGAAATCTGCCCGATACGTGGATACCCAATACCGATCGTCACTGTCCAAACCAAGCCGAATCTCATGAGACATCGCACCCTGTATTCAGCACAACTTAACCAACATCACCAATAGCTGATGGAAGATCCAATGTGAGATTCGCATCTGAACGGAGTAGAAAGACGACCCTGATTCGATACTATACTAAACTCAGCTAGATTCACCCCAGCTCGAGCTGACTCGGACTCAAGCCGCACCACAGTCCTCCCGTTTCCTTCGATTGTCGCGCGTCGGCAGATCAAACAGATCTGCCTCTCGGGAGTCTTGCTTACCGGCCTGACTACGGACGGCTGGTTGCTCACGGACATCGTTGCGTTCGCGGCGGGCCGTCCGTGGTGCAGACCGCTTCGCTAGCGATTCCGGGCGCGAAATCGAAGTCCAGGTTCCGACGCGCTCTGCGAGCGTGCGGACCTACGGGAGACGACAGCTTCCCGCCTCCCTCCAGTCATCTCTCTTGCGCGTGACTCCGGCACAACCTGCTGGCGAGAGCAACTTCCCGCGTGACCCGGCCGCGCGGGCTCCTTCTCTTAGCCAGCAGGCGTGCACACTCCGTCCCGCTCTGCGGAGACGGCTCGGCGTTCGACCTCCGTGGCTGCGGGCTCCAGCCCGCCGACTCAGCGAGTCGCCGCGCTGGGACTCCTCGCTGACGGGCGTCGAAACCTTTGCCGCCCACAGGGTTTCCCACAAACGTGTCCGTTTGATCGCAGAGTCACTCCCCTTGAAGTGGTCGGTGCAGCGTTTGCCCGCGCTGCGACGGGGTTTGCCGCTGAACTGCGAAGCATCTCGTCTCACCCTGCGCCAGCCAGCGGAGTTGGGAGCGTGAGTGGACGGCGACGTCCGACAGGGCGTTCGCCGTCTGGGTCCACGTAATCGGTTGTTCGCTTCGGGAGACACAAGCGATTCTTCACTCACTCGGCGTTGAACGGTCTCACCAAACAATCTGGAACTGGATATATCTTCTTTCTGATATCGTTCTAGACCTGCTGACGGTGAAGCCGTCGCGAGTCGCAGTTGATTAAACCGCTGTCAGGATTAACGACGGCCGATCTTGAACATACGCTGCAATAGACTTCGACACGAAACTCATTCTCGATGTAGCGCTCTTTGGACGGCGAGGTACCGATTCATCTGCTGCGTTTCTGCATGGACTCGCCGAGAAACACGATCTCTCCGGCGCTGAGTTTCTCATCGATGGTGCCGACTATCTGACTACCCTCTCTCGTTTAGGATTGAGCGGTCACCTCGACTACGTTGGTCGAAACCACATCGAAGAGTAGTCTCACGCGCTCAAAATGCGGATCGATCACTTCCATAACTCGTGGGTCGGCAGTCGGGCGAGCGTCAGAGAGTGTCTTGAAGGGTTCGCACACTACTATAACACACAGTGTCCGAATCAGTCACTCAACAAACAGACACCAGCGGAGGTGCTAAGCTAGACAGTACCGTCGTCGAGCTATCATCCGATTAAACGAGCGACGCACACAGACCATGTCCGAGACGTTCCTGAATGCTGCGCTGGCGTCGATTCGGTCGGCTGTCAAGGCCGTCCCAATGAGCGTCTACGATGGCTCGACGATACATAGAGCGATTGAGTTCGGGGCATAGGTATCCCGGTAAACTATCGGAGTCAGACAACCTCTACCAGCTCAGTCTGGCCAAACTCGACTTCATGAAGATCGTCTTGTTCATTGATGATGTCAGCATCACTTGCTATCGAGACTCGAAGACAAACTGAGCTTTTACGACACGGACTGTTTGTTCGAGCAGAGAGGCGTGACATGCGCTCGAGCGCACCCAATGTGAGTCCCCAGGTCTGATTCCGTGTTCACCACCGGAGCCGATCTAGAGCAGTTCGAAACAGACCGCATTGACCGCGAGCAAGACATGCTGATGCTTCGCCGGCAGATATCGGCGAAGCGAAGGCTCTCCTGCCCGTCACTGATCTCGCTGATACAGGTATTGTCACCCCCCAGCAGTCGTTACAGCGCGTCTCCGAGGTTGTGACACGGATTCCGACAAAAGTATTGAGATGGTCAGTCGTTCGGCTGTGGCGGAGAGGCAGTGTCCGATACCGAACGCCCTCGCAGCGCCATGACGGCGAACAGAACCATGAGCCCGAATCCTAGCCCACCCATCGCAACCAGCGCTTGGCCGTTACCGAGGCTGCTGATGAGCGGCTGTGCGGCGATCGGCGACATGAACATCCCAAGGAACTGGGTCGTCGTGACGCCGCTGAGCGCTCGGCCGCGGTACTGTTCGGTGATCCGGGATGCAACCCAGTAGTTCATCGTCGGCGTGAGCAGGATGAGCCCAGCCCCCGCGATGATGATTCCGACGACGATGATCCAGTAGCTCCCGGTCAGCCCCGCGATCAGGAAGCCGACGCCGGCCGCGGCGAAGATACACGCGATGATCGCCACTGGGTGGAGTCGCTCGCGGATGCGGTCGAAGTTCAGCGAGACGAGACCGGCGGCGACCGAGACAGCGGCAATCGCGATGCCGGTCATCGTGCCGCTGACCGACGTGACCGTCTGCAGGTAGAACGGAATCTCGACGTTGATCTGGTTGTACCCGATCATGCCGATGAACATCGTCAGGTACACGCCCGCGAGGAACGCCAGCGGCAGCCCGCTGAGGATCTCACGAACCTCGGTCAGCGACGGGAGCGACGTCTCCTCGCCGTTCGTGTCGATGTCCGGTTCGTCGATGTAGCGGACGACGAGCGGGAGCATGAGAAACGCGACGAGGTAGGTCAGGAACGCGGTCCGCCAGTTGAGGTCGGCGATGACGCCGCCCGCAACCATGGCGACGGCGGCGCCGAACGGCATCATCGCGCCCTGCCAGCCCATCACGGTTTCCCGACGCTTGCCCGAGAAGTAGTCGGCGATGAGGGTCGTCGAACTCACCATGATCCCGGCGACGGCGATCCCGAGGAAGACCCGGGTCGCGAGGATCAGGTACAGTGAGTCGAGGAAGTACGCCAAACTCGGGCCGATTCCGTAGATGATAATCGAACCGACCAGAATCGACTTGCGACCGTATCGATCCACCAGCACGCCGATGATCGGCGCGAAGATGGCGATGATCAGTCCGGTCAGTGTGCTGACCAACTGCGCGAGCGTTCCGGCGTTCGGCACGTTCGGGAACGCGTTCTCGATCGCCGGCAGGATCGGATTGACGATGCCGCCGGAAAGTGCGACCAGCGTCGTCGCCAGCAGTAACGTTCCGATCGTCAGCCATGATTTCTCTCCCTGTTCAGACATCCGACGTCACCTCGAAATTCGCTGCGACGGAGCACAGCGTTGTCACTCGTCCAATACCCTCGGTTACTCCGAGTACGTTTGCTGTCATTTTCGATCGTGGGTCTGTTACTCGAACCCAGCGTCTACCGACCATTTACATTAACTATAGTAAAATATTACGATGGCGGAGAACGGCGTGCTGATTCGGCACCCGTCTCTCGATAACGGTCATCCGTACCGAAGGAAGGGAACGGGTCTAAGCGAGCGCTCTCGTCGATCGACTCAGTATCGAACGCGGTTCGGGCCGCGGACGGGATCGGTCACTAGTCGCGAACAAACGTAACCGGACACGGCGACGACAGAAGCACGTCCTGCGCGACACTTCCGAACACGACCTTGTCCGTCGGCGATCGCTGCCGCCCGCCGACGACGACTCGGTCGGCGTCGACCTCGTCCGCGAGCGTCACGAGCGCGTCACCCGGCTCGCCGACCGCGCCGCGGGTCTCGTAATCGACGCCGGTCTCCTCGAGTCGATCGACGATCTCATGGACGATTTCGTGGCGAATCGTGGCGTCGGCGACCGAGTCGTCGTCCGCCGCGGACGGGTTGACCGCCTCGTCGTACTCCGCGTCCGAGAGGACGTACGGTCGATGTTGCCCCGCGATCGGCAACACGCCCTCAGGAAGGGATGCCGGTTCGTCGGGAAACACGTGGGCGACGATTACCGTCGCCTCGAGCGGATCGGCGATTTCGACTGCGGTCGAGGTCAGTCGGTCGATACGGTCACTGTCCTGGTCACCGACGGCTACCAGTACGGTTTCTATCGCCATATAAAACGAGACTCACGAAGGGGACAAAAATTCAATCGTCGTCGCAAACGATGCCGTCTCCGGCCGACGCTGGTTCGCGGGCGGTAGCTGTCGGAACAGCAACGTTCGCGAAGGCGATCAGCTACGAAACCTGCTCCTCGCGAGGGGATTAGACGTCGACGTCGATCGTCGCTTCCGCGTCTCGAGACGATCGGCCCACCGAGACGCCGTTCGTCCCGCTGGGGACCGTCCAACCGTCGTCTTCGTCGTAGTACGCGAAGTCCTCGGCCTCGAGCGCGACGGTCACCGTCGTCGACTCGCCCGCCTCGAGCGAGACCGGTTCGAATCCGGCGAGTTCGCGCTCAGGGGTCGGAACCGGCGCGGCCGCCCTCTCGGCGTAGACCTGGACGACCTCCTTGCCGGCGCGGTCGCTCGCGTTGTGGAGGTCGACGGCGACCTCGACCCCGTCGTCGGTCTCGGTGACGGTGACGTCCTCGTACTCGATGGTCGCGTACGAGAGCCCGTGTCCGAACGGGAACAGCGGCTCGAGGTCATGTTCGTCGAAGTGGCGGTAGCCGACGAAGACGCCCTCGTCGTAGTCGGCGACGTCGTCGACGCCCGGGAATGACCCCTCGTCGGCGGTCGGATAGTCCGCCGCCGATCGGCCGAACGTCACCGGGAGCCGACCGCCGGGATCGGCATCGCCGAACAGGACGTCGGCGAGGGCCTCGCCGTCGGTCTGGCCGGGGTACCACGTCTCGAGAACGGCGTCGACGGCCTCGAGCCACGGCATCTCGACGGGGCCGCTGGTCCGGAGGACGACGACCGTCCGGTCGGCGGCGTCGGCGACGGCCGAGATCAGCTCGTTCTGGTCGCCAGGGAGTTCGATGTCGGACCGGTCTTTGAACTCAGAGGCGTCGTCCTGCGCGACGACCACCGCGCAGTCGGCCTCGGCAGCGGCCGCGACTGCGTCGTCGATGCTCGTCTCCTCGTCGGCGGTATCGTCGTCATCGCCGTCGTCGAAGAACGACGATTCGGCGATCGGCGAGACTCCGCGTTCGAACCGAACATCGACCGCGCGGTCCTCGAGTCCCTCGAGGGGGCTCGTTTCGGTGAACGCCGAGACCTCGGAGGAGCCCCCGCCGCCGAGCTTGGCCGCGTCGGCGTTCGGCCCGACGAGGGCGATCGAATCGTCCGCCGCGAGGGGGAGCGCGTCGTCGTTTCGTAGCATGACCGTCCCCTCGATCGCTATCTCACGGGCCAGCCGACGGTGCTCCTCGGTGTCGAGCACGCCCTCGCGGTCCCCGTCGTCGAAGCAACCGGTCGCCTCCATGAGCCCGAAGAGCCGCGAGAGCTTCTCGTCGAGCACCGACTCGTCGACCTCGCCGGCCTCGGCGGCCTCGCGGAGCGGCTCGCCGAAGTAAGCCGGCACGTCGGGAAGCGGCGGCAGTTCGCCGTCCTCGTCGTCAGTCGCGTCCACCGCCTCGGCCGCCTCCTCGGGGATGTACTCCTTGAGTTCGACGCCGGGCATCTCGAGGTCAAGGCCGGCCAGCGCCGCGTCGCCGGTGCTGCGGGTGCCCCACCAGTCGGAGACGACGACGCCGTCGAACCTCCACTCGTCTTTCAGGACGTCCGTGAGGAGACGCTCATGATCGCTCATGTGGGTGCCGTTGACCCGGTTGTACGCCGTCATCACGGACAGGACGTCGGCCTCCTCGACGGCCGCGCGGAACGCAGGCAGGTAAATTTCGCGCAGCGCCCGCTCGCTGACGTCGGCGCTGACCTCGTAGCGGTTCGTCTCCTGGTTGTTCGCAACGTAATGTTTGACCGTCGCCGCGACCCCTTCCGACTGGATGCCGTCGATGGTTCCGACGCCGACCCGGGACGTGAGGTGCGGATCCTCGCTGTAGTACTCGAAGTTCCGTCCGCCGTGTGGGACCCGGACGATGTTGACGCCCGGTCCGAGCAAGACGTCCTGATCGTGGGCAGCGGTCTCTCGACCGAGCGCCGCGCCGAACTCCCGGGCCAGGTCCGGCCGCCACGACGACGCGAGCGAGATCGACGAGGGAAACGCGGTCGCCCGCTCCCCCATCGCCCGCACGCCGAGCGGGCCGTCGACCATCTTCAACGGCGGGGTGCCGACCCGATCGTTCGCGGGGACGTAGCCGGTCGCCTTCCCGTCCGGGTCGAGCGATCCGTGGAGGAGTTCGATCTTCTCCTCAAGCGTGAGGTCGTCGACGAGTGCTGCGGTATCGGACATGCTATCGGTCCTCCTGAGTCTGCATACAGTGCACGAACACCAATGGACGACCTATAATACTGCCGAATCGGTGAAACTGGCCGGTTCTCGCCGACGGACCGAGGATGATCGACCTCGGTAGCCCAACATATAAATCGACGACGACGCAACTACGTCCTGATGGTTGGACGAGCAATACTCGCGAGACGGACGCGGTCGGACCGACGTACCGGAGGTGACCTATATGAGCGGTGACGGTTCCGAACCGCCGACGAGCGACGATCCGGACGACGAACCGGCGAACGGTGACTTCGCGAAGTTCTGGGTGAACACCGACGAGGAGGACGAGTACGAACCGATCGAGGTGACCAACGTCAAAGAGGAGTGGGAGAACCTGACGATCTACCTCCCCGAGGGGCTTCGCGAGGAGATCGAACTGGCGTTTCGCGAAACCAGCTACGAGTGCATGCGCGCCGAGGGCCACGACCTCCAGAAGTTGCGGGACTTCTACCCGCTGTTAATGGTGCTCGGCCTCGAGAGTCTCGAAGGTATTGAAGGTAAGGAAATCACTGATATCCTCGCGTACAGCGCCGCCGAATACGACCTCGAGTAGCGCGTTCGTCTCGGCGTCTTCCGCTCGTTGCGGAACCGCGACTCGTCCCGAGTCACTCCGGACGAGCTCTGCTCGACTGACAACACCCAATTTTACATCCATACATCTGTAATGGAATCTGTTTGACCGGGCGATTTGACTAACAACTTCGATCCCTGATCACAATACCTTCAGTACTATCCTTACGATGAGTATTTCACAACCGCGATTCAGAGTCGCGAACACAGACGAACGATAATATACGACTGTATGTTTAGTATATTATGTATAGAATGGAGATTGCTAACTTGATAAAGCCGGTAAATCAGTACGTTAAAACAGGTGAAGCTGGAATTTAGCCCGATTTTGAAACAAGAAGTGGATTCGAAAGAGGGGAGCAATTTATCTCGACTATATCCCCTTATTAGGGCCTAATTGAGGAAATTTACATCTTTGATAAGAGTAGCGGATTATAAAACGTAAAACCGATACTACGGTTTTACTATATGGTAGCTAATAGGTTTCGGCTATCGATATCGATCAGCCGATCCGTCAATAACATCATCATTCGAATACGTTAACCGGATCCCGACAGTTTATTATCGGGCTTTCCAAAGTCATAGGGTAGTGACGGCCTCGCCAACCTACGAAGACGAGACCGCGCCCGTCAACGAGCGGACGGCGGATCTCCTTGGGCGGCTGACCCTCAGGGAGAAGGCCGGCCAGCTCTCCGGTCTTTTCGCTTCGGAGGTGCAGGCGGATCCGTACGAGAGCTACACGCTCGACGACGTCGAGCACGCCGTTCGCGAGCACGCTATCGGCTCGGTCACGCCGTTCGCGACCGGCTTCTCGAGCCACAACAGTCCAGCTGTTGTGCCGCGAATCGCGAATCGCCTGCAACGGATCGCGCGAGAGGAGACGCGGCTCGGGATTCCGCTGCTCGTTCCAGTCGACGCGGTCCACGGGCACGCGAACGTGAAAGGAGCGACCGTCTTCCCGCACAACCTGGGGATGGCGGCGACCTGGAATCCGGCCCTGATCCGGCGAGCCGCTCGCGCGACGGCAGCCGAGATGCGGGCGACCGGCGCGACGATGAACTACTCCCCGAACGCGGACGTCGCGAGGGAACCGCGGTGGGGTCGTACCTACGAAACGTACGGCGAGTCTCCGCACCTCGTAGGCGAACTCGCAGCCGCGGAAGTCGCGGGCCTGCAGAATGCGGATTCAAATGCCGACGACACCGGCGGCGACCCGTCATCGCGTGATCCGCTCGAGACGACGGCGGTCGCGGCGACGGTGAAACACTTCCCGGCGTACAGCGCACCGGCACGGGGCGAGGACGCCGCGCCGGTCGACATCTCGCCTAGTACGCTGCACCGGGTCTTCGTCCCGCCCTTCGATCGCGCGATCGACGCCGGCGTTGCCGCCGTGATGCCGACCTACAGCGCGGTCGATGGCGAGCCAGCCCACGGTTCCCGACGATACCTCACGTCGCTGCTGCGGGATGATCTCGGCTTCGACGGGCTCGTCCAGTCAGACTGGCACGGGGTCGCGTTCCTGTACGATCGGCACCGAACCGCGTCGTCACCGAAAGAGGCGGCCGCGCAGGCGGTTGGGGCTGGTCTCGACGTGGCCTCAATCGGCGGCCCCGAGTACGCGAAGCACCTGTGCGAGTTGGTTGAGTCCGGTCGACTATCGGAGGAGCGGCTCGACGAGAGCGTTCGACGGGTGCTTGAGCTCAAGTTCCGGCTCGGCCTGTTCGACGATCCATACGTCGACCCCCGTCGGAGCCGGGAGGTAGTCGGGCGGAGCGCACACCGCGAGCTGTCGCTCGAGTGCGCTCGGGAATCGGTGGTGCTGCTGGACAACGATGATGCGTTGCCGTTCAATGACCCCGACGAGGTGCTGGTGACCGGACCGAACGCCGACTCCCTCGATGCTCTCTGTGGCGGCTGGACTGTCGCCGACCTCGCCGCGGATCACGGCACGACCATCCTCGAGGGGCTCTCGAACGCGACCGACGACGATACGACGGTCGCGTACGAACCGGGAGCCACCGTTCGTGAGGAAATCAATATCGAGGCGGCCGCGGATGCCGCGGTGGGCGCGGATGCGGCCGTCGTCGTCTGCGGAGAGAACTGGTACGTCCACGAGTTCGGTCCGAAGTCGATGACTGGACCGAACGACGCGTTCCCAAACCGGACGCAGCTTCGACTGCCCGACGCCCAGCGGCGACTACTCGAGCGCGTCGCCGACACGGGAACGCCGACAGTCCTCGTCGTCGCCACGGGTCGGCCGCTAGCGATCCCGGACGAAGTTCAGGTCGCCGACGCGACGCTCGCGGCTTTCTACCCGGGCTACGAGGCCGGCCAGGCAATCGGCGAAATCTTGATCGGCGCGACGAATCCATCCGGACGGCTTCCAATCTCGATGCCGAGATCGATCAGTCAACTGCCGCTTGTCCACGATCACCGTCCGCATCCTCAACCGCTCGGCGGTGACGAACACCCCGACGCGTACGATCCGTTGTTTGCGTTCGGACACGGGCTTAGTTATGCCGAGTTCGAGTACGAATCAATTGACTGTACCGCCGACCAGATTGAGGTTGGCAACTCGCTCGATGTCACCGTTACCGTCGCCAACCGCGGCGACCGCGCTGGGACGGAAGTCGTCCAGTTGTATGTCCGTGACATCGTCAGTTCGCGGGTGACGCCGGTCCGCGAGTTGGCGGGCTTCGACCGCGTTTCGATCCCCTCTGGCGAAAAACAGAAGGCGACGATGACGCTCAAGCCGTCAGATCTCGCCGTCATTTACTCAGACGGCTCGCGGGTCGTCGAACCGGGTCGGTTCGAAGTCTCGAGCGGCGGACTCTCGATGTCGTTCACAGTTGTTGAGTAACCAACGTTATCGTTCTCGTCCCACGTCTCGAGATGTATCTCGAGTCAGATCCTCCGGATCACAGTGTAACATAGTACGAAACTGATGTATGATCGATTTCGAGTGAACGTCGTCTTTCCAGCCCGCTGTGACCCACCGATGACGACGAGACTGTCGTCGAGATTCTCGAGTCGTGCGTTCCGGAAGCAGCCGAGATCGTCGATTCTGAGTTCGTTCCCGGAAAAAGCTCGGAAAAGGAGCCTCGAGCACGCGAGACTGAAGTTCGGTTACGCGTTCCTTGTTCGCGTTGGCCTTCGTCAGCGCGGCCTCAGCCAGTTTCTCGAGGCGAGTCGTTTCGGCCCCGAGTGCGACGCGGTCGGTCGCTTACTCGAGGTCGAAGCGGTCGTTGGTCATCACTTTGTGCCAGGCGTCGACGAAGTCCTGCACGAACTTCTCCTCGCTGTCTTCGGACGCGTAGACCTCCGCGATGGCTCGGAGTCGGGCGTTCGAACCGAAGACGAGATCCACGCGGGTCGCGGCCCACTCGACCTCGCCAGTTTCGCGGTCGCGTACCTCGTAGATCTCGTGGCCGTCCGAGGGCGACTCCCACTCCATGATGTCCTGCTGGGAGTCCGCGTCCGCCGCTTCCCACTCGTAGCCCATGTCGAGCAGGTTCACGAAGAAGTCATTGGTCAGCGTCTCCGGCTGGTCGGTGAAGACGCCGAGTTCGGAGTCCTTGTAGTTGGCGTTCAGCGCGCGCATGCCGCCGACCAGCACCGTCATCTCGTCGGCCGTCAGGTCGAGGAGGTCGGCCCTGTCGACCAGCAGCTCCTCCGCCGATCGCTCGTGGCCGTCGCCGAGGTAGTTACGGAACCCGTCGGCCTGGGGTTCGAGCGCCTCGAAGGACTCGACGGCGGTTTGTTCCTGGGTGGCGTCGGTACGGCCCGGCTCGAACGGAACCTCCACGGCGTAGCCGGCGTCAGCCGCGGCCTTCTCGACGGCCGCGTTGCCGCCTAGCACGATCAGGTCGGCCAGCGAGACCCGCACGTCGTCGGATCGGGAACTGTTGAACGCCGATTGGATCTCTTCGTAGGTCTCGAGGACCGTCTCGAGCTCGTCGGGCTCGTTGACTTCCCAGCTGCGCTGGGGCTCGAGGCGGATCCGGGCGCCGTTGGCGCCGCCGCGCTTGTCGCTGTCGCGGTAGGTCGACGCCGATGCCCAGGCGGTCTTGACAAGCTGAGAGACGGACAGGTCCGACGCGAGGATGCGTTCCTTGAGTTCGTCGATCTCCTCGTCGCCGATAAGCTCGTAGTCGGCGTCGGGGAGGGGATCCTGCCAGAGCATCTCCTCCTCGGGAACCTCCGGCCCGAGGAACCGCTCCGGCGGGCCCATGTCGCGGTGGATCAGCTTGTACCACGCCTTCGCGAAGGCCTCCTGGAACTCGTCGGGGTTCTCCTGGAACCGCTCGAGGATCTCTCGGTAGTCGGGATCTCGCTTGAGGGCGACGTCCGTCGTGAGCATCATCACGTCTTCCTTCTCCGACGGGTCCTCGGCGCCAGGTGCAACGCCGTTGAGTTCGCCGCTCTTCGTGGTCCACTGCCACGCACCGCCTGGCCCCGTCTCTGCCTCCCACTCGTGCTCGAGCAGGTTGTCGATATAGCTCGTGTCCCACTGGGTCGGCGTGGCGTTCCACGGCCCTTCGATACCGCTGGTGATTGTGTCGGCTCCTTTCCCGGAGCCGTGGCTGCTCTGCCAGCCGAGACCCTGCTGGTCGATTGGGGACGCCTCGGGTTCGGGACCCATGTGTTCCTCGGCGTCGCCGGCGCCGTGGACCTTCCCGAAGGTGTGTCCGCCGGCGATGAGCGCGGCCGTTTCCTCGTCGTTCATCGCCATCCGGCCGAATGACTGTCGAATACGTTCCGCCGACTTCTCCGGGTCCGGCTCACCGCCCGGTCCCTCCGGGTTCACGTAGATCAGACCCATCACGGTGGCGGCCAGCGGCTCTTGGAGTTCGTCGCCTTCGTCGAAGCGGTCGGAGTCTTCCCACTCGGTTTCGGGACCCCAGTCGACGGCCTCGTCCGGCTCCCACTCGTCCTCGCGGCCGCCGGCGAAGCCGTACGTCTCGAAGCCCATCGACTCGAGGGCGACGTTCCCGGCCAGGACGATCAGGTCGGCCCACGAGAGTTTGCGGCCGTATTTCTGCTTGACCGGCCAGAGCACCCGCCGGGCCTTGTCGAGGTTGGCGTTGTCGGGCCAACTGTTGAGAGGCGCGAAGCGCTGGGTACCGCCGGATGCGCCGCCGCGACCGTCGCTGGTGCGGTACGTGCCGGCGCTGTGCCACGCCATCCGAATGAAGAGCGGCCCGTAGTGACCGTAGTCGGCTGGCCACCAGTCCTCTGACGTCATCATCACATCTTCGATATCTTCCTTCACTTCCTCCAGGTCGAGTTTCTGGAACTCCTCGGCGTAGTCGAACTCCTCGTCCATCGGAGCGACGTTGCTCGCGTTCTGATCGAGGATTTCCAGGTTCAACCTGTTTGGCCACCAATCTCGGTTTGACCGGTTCATCACCGACCAATCACTGCTTTTCCCTATTAAGATCTCTACATGGGGTAGAAAGTATTTACTTTATGCTAAACTATTTTTTCTAGCGGCGAATTTCTCAGTAGTGGGTTTCGCGGTAGCTCAACGGCGGCCAAGGCAAATACTCCAAGGGGCTTGCTCACCCGCCAGCGCTAACTGACCGTCCGTCCTTTGTCTCCCTATGGGACTGATCGCGGAGTTCCGGATGACCTCCGAGCAGCTGCCGCTGGTCGACGTGGCGGAGGGCGTGCCCGAAGCAACCGTCGAGTTCGAGTCGGTCCAGGGGCACCCGTCGGGGGCGCCGACGTTCATCGTGCGGGTCGCGGGCGCCGACGCTGACGCGATCAAGGCGGCGTTCGCCGACGCCGACTCGGTGACCGACCACTCGCTGGTCGTCGCCGACGGGGCGACACGGCGCTACCGCTGTCGCCCGACCGGCAACCCGCCGACGGACCTGGAACTACTCGCGGACAACGGGTCGATCCCCGACCGGGTGCTCGCCACGCCGAGCGGCTGGGAGGAGCGGCGCTGGTTCGCCGACCGCGAGGAGTTCGACCAGTTCCGAACGTTCTGCCGGGCCAACGACTACGAACTCCAGCTGGACCGCCTCGTGGAGGCCGACGAAGGGCCGGACGGGAGGGTGACAAGCCCGTTCGGGACCGGTGACCGTTCTCGGCCGCGCGAGATGACCGAGGCCCAGCAGGAGGCGCTCGTCACCGCCCACAAGATGGGTTACTTCGACACGCCGCGGACCGCCACGATGGCCGACGTCGCTGACGAACTCGGCGTCGCGTCCGCGTCGCTCTCCGAGCGACTGCGCCGCGCACAGAACCACCTCATCGCGGAGTTTCGACGCAGCTCTAGCATAAAACCCCGAATAAATTAGGACAGGGGCTACGGGGCCGTGGTCACAAAGACGTCTGTGATCAACGACATGTTACGGACGGACGGGCGTGGTGCCGCCATCGACGCCGAGGGCGTGGAACTCACCTATGCCGACGGGACGGAGGCGGTGAAGGGGATCGACCTGACGATCCCCGAGGGCGAGTTCTTCGGCTTCCTCGGCGCGAACGGCGCGGGGAAGACGACGACGATCAAGACGTTCTCGACGCTGTTGTCGCCAACTGCGGGATCAATCACCGTCAACGGCTTCGACGTGCGGGACGAGCCCCGCAGGGTCCGCGAGACAATCGGCTACATGGCTCAGGAGACCAGCGTCGACGAGGAGCTCACCGCCCGCGAGAACATCCGCTTCGCCGCGCGGGCCTACGGCGTCCCCAAGAGCGAGCGTGCCGAGCGCATCGACGAACTGCTCGACTTGGTGGATCTGGCGGACGTGGGCGACAAGCAGGCCGGCGAGTTCTCCGGCGGGATGAAGAAGCGACTGGACGCCGCGACGGCGCTCGTCCACAACCCGCCGCTCGTCTTCCTCGACGAACCGACGACCGGGCTGGATCCGAAGGCACGCAACCGCCTCTGGGAGTACTTCGAGCGCATCAACGAGCGCGGGACGACGCTGTTTCTCACCACGCAGTACCTCGAAGAGGCCGACCAGCTCTGCGACCGCATCGTCGTCATCCTGGACGGCGAGATCGTCGCCATGGGCTCGCCCGCGGAGCTGAAACGGCGGGTCGGCGGGGAAATCCTTGACGTGGACATCCCCGCCGGGGAGGACGCCCGCGAGCACGCCGCCGAGATCGCCCGCGAGGGCGACGTCTTCGACGCCGATGCGGACGTGACCGTCACCGACGGCGGGATCAGCGTCACCGCGGAGCGGGCGCGCGAGCACGGGACGGACTTGCTCGTCGCCCTGCGTGACGCCGGGATTACCGTCACCGGGTTCAATATCCGCGCACCGACGCTTGACGACGTCTTCCTCGCGATCACCGGCGAGGAACTCGACTCCAAGGACCGGTCGGCCGACGCCACTGACGTGACGGAACCGGAGGTGACCGCTGAATGAGCGAGGGCCCGGGAGACAAGGCCGCCAACGAGGCCCGCGCCGACGGTGGGCACGTCCGCACGACGCCGTCGAGCAATTCCTTTTTCAGCGACTTCTGGGTAAACTTCGTCCGCTGGAATCTGAAGGCGATACGCAACCCGTTCGTCGTCGTCGGGTCGCTCGTCCAACCGATCATTTTCCTCGTCCTGTTCACGCAGGTGTTCGGCCAGATCGCGACAAGCGCACTCGGTAGCGGTGGCGGGGCGGGGGGCATCACCTACGAGACGTTCCTGCTGCCCGCCATCGCGATGCAGGTGTCGCTGGCGGCCGCCGCGGGGTCGGGGATCGGTCTCGTCAACGACATGGAGGAGGGGATGTTCGAGAAGACGCTCGTGATGCCGATGAGCCGCTCGGCGATGTTCCTCGGCAAGACCGCCGCCGAGATCGTCCGGATCGTCGTCCAGATCGCCATCATCCTCGCGCTGGGCACGGTCCTCGGCGCGAACGTCGCCACCGGATTCCTCGGCGCCCTCGGGATCCTCGGCATCGGGATCCTCTTCTCGCTGTGGTTCATCGCGCTCTCGAACATCATGGCGATCGTCACGCGCGACCAGGAGTCGACGATTATCGGCGCGAACCTCTTGCAGTTCCCGCTGCTGTTCGTCTCGACCGCCTTCCTCCCGCTGAGTGCGATGCCCGACTGGATCCAGGTCGTCGCGACGTACAACCCGATCACCTACGGCGTCGACGCCGCACGCGCGCTCATGCTCGACCAGGACGTCATGACCGTCATCGAGGTCACCCGCTTCGGCGGTATCTGGGACACGCTCGTCCCCGCCATCGCCGTGCTCCTCGCGCTCGACATCGTGCTCGGCGGCGCCATGGTCTACCTGCTCAACCGCGCGTCAAGTTCCGCCGTCCAGTGAGATCCGTGTCGGCGACATCCACACCACTGACGTCAGCTACCCACCGCTGAAGCGGTGGGCTTGTCGGTGGACTCCCGTTCAAACTCCACACTGGAGTGAACGTTGGACACATCGCTCACGTTCAACGTCCCCGACTTCAGGGCAAGCTGACCGCTGCCCAATCCATCGGGGGGGGTTGCCTGATGGTAAAGCTAACAGGCGCAGATCGATGTTTTTCGCCGCGTTGTAGTCGCCGTCAACCTCGTACCCGACATCCAAAGTTAAGTGTAATAAGACGTGGAAAATACAATAGCGGCTATACTACTGCACCAGTAGTGTACTGATCGGATGTCTATTACAGTTCCTCCTCTGTGGAATAGCAGTGTCTATCTTTACCCTGCTTAGAGGGAACTATTCAACACTGCAATTCTATCTTACGCTGAGTCCAGCCCTTCTACAACGCCGATGATGGTCGTACTCGGTGGTGACTAGGTCAGTCAGGTCAACGAGACAGAACTCACTAAGCGCGACGTTCAGGAAATCGTCGATAAGATCACGAACGTGGACGCAAGCGCGTCGAAGAAGAATCGGCGTAGACTCAACGAAAGAAGCTGGTCATTGATGCCAACGTCGTCATTTCTGCATTCATCGCTGATTCGAAAACCGGGAACTCATGTAGAAGTTCGGGTGATGTGAGGGCAGCGCAGATCTGCATGGATGATTCAGGATGATGCTTTACTCACAGAGGGGCGGTGTGCAGGCTCCTTAGTGAAGCTACTCAAGTAGAAAGTACAGCGCACTACTCTACTATTACAGCGGGAGCAGTGCGAAAGCCCACGGCTTTCGCCATGGGATGAAGCATATAAGCTTAGTTGGTATCTTCTGTAGTGACTGATACCGAGTCTCGGGCAAGCCCACCAAAGCCGCTGTCCGAGTCGGGGGCCGTACTGGCTTGGCCCAAACCTTGGCATCCGACCAAGGAACTCCCACGTGGGGATACCGTCTGTGACGGGCGCTGGTCTGTGGCCAGCAGAACCTCACGACTTCAGTCGTGGGAGGAGTCAGTCACGTTCTGCCCTTCTGAGTGTCCTTTCCGCTCTGAGTATGGGAATAAATTAGTTCAAGTAACTATTTCCGTAACTGGTTTTTCGCGATAGATGACTCTACACAGCTATGAATGTCGCAGCTACCCTTTCGGAGGTATTCGCACCAGAACTGTTCGTCCTTGTTGTGACCGTCACCGTAGCTGGATACGAGTTAATCGGAAGCGGGTTCAGCTCGAGGAGTCTTGCTGGCAGGATAGCTGCAGTCCTGACGGCGTGGGGTTTGGCATTTGCGGTGTATCAAGGTGGACCGACCATAGTCTCGACGTCTGTACCGGGTGGAGAAGATTTCTTTGCGAGTATTGGCTTGATTGTGGGCTTCGTGGTAATTTGGCTTGCCTGGGATCAGGGAGGCTGGGGAGAGGTACTGCCACTGTACTGCCTGTTATTAATCGGGACGTCCGTCGTCCACATCCTAGTGGTGCCGTTATGGGATGTCTCGAGCCACGTAACCTATGCCGCGGTATCGACGGGCTTTCTGGTGTTTGTTGATCGACGCTTCGTGGTTTCACTGCTTATCCCAGTGGGATTAGTCTGGAGTCGCATTGCGATCGACGCCCACTCCGTGGTAGAGTCGGTCGGTGGCTTGGTTTTCGCTGCAGTGGTTGTCGCTGTCGCTATGAGTATTGGGAAGGTGCCCCAGAACCAGGCTAGAATTTCGAAGTGATCGCTCGAACAGACAACCACCGTTCCCTAGTAGAGGCAAAACAGTAACAGCGTACTGGTGGACGGTAGGTCCTGAGACTCACTCGTCCCGTGAAGCGACGGCGGTGAGCGTGAAACGGGTTTGCGGCGAGTCACTCGCCGCGGGTCGTAGAAATGACTCTCTCGAGTGTGCGGGTACTGGGGAGAAGCCGACTTCCCGTCATAGCTCTACCTTGTGGCTAGAACCACTTAAAGAACGGACGACACCACACTGTGTGAGGCAATTTGACGCGGCAGTTGAGTGGTGTTTTCAACAATGTACCAGTTGCCACTGGACTTTTGAGACCGGGGCAGGAGAATACACTCGCGGGGCGTGCCTCTGACATACCGCGAGGGGTATCGTCGACGTCGGGGGCAACGCGCCGTACTTTGGAGCTCATCCACCAGAGGGATCTTTCCCGCGAGTGTGACTGTAAGTAGACCGTCGCACCAGAAGTGGTTAAGGCCAAATAACATTGGTTTGGGCTGTAACTCTATCTGGCCGATCAATTTATTGCGGCAGGAATAGTGGGGCAGACGATCAGAATATTTTGAATCAGTGGGCCAAAACCCGGCAGCGTGGTCGCTAAGGGGACAGTCACACTGGGACTGTTCGGGCCTAGTCAGAACACATGACTCACCGCACCCAGTCGACATATTCCCTTTTCAGAAGACCGTGATCGGGACGGCTGTTGAAGGTGAGCGGCCAATACAGGCCATTCATAAATCGTGTTCACTTCCGGCTGGGAGTGTGAACGAGAACGTCGCTCCGTCGCCGGGCTCGGAGTCGACCCAGATCTCACCACCGTGGCGCTCGACGATACGCTGACAGAGCGCGAGCCCGATGCCAGTCCCGTCGTACTCCTCGCGACTATGGAGCCGATCGAAGACCGTGAACACCCGCTCCTGCTTGTCGGGCTCGATCCCGATGCCGTTGTCTTCGACCGAGATCACCCACTCGTTGCCGCGCCGATCTGCGTCGACGTGGATCAACGGTGGGTCGTCGCCGCTATACGTGATCGCGTTGTCGAGCAAGTTCTGGAATAACTGTCGGAGCTGGCTGGCGTCGCCCTCGAGATGGGGAAGTTCCTCGACCGTAATGTCGGCATCGCTCTCTGCAATCTGAACCTGGAGATCCGTGCGTACATCCTCGAGAATCTCGTTCAGGTCGACGGGCTCGAACGGATCGCCCCGTGTCTCGATCCGCGAGTACTCGAGTAAGGCGTCGATCATCTCGCGCATGCGCTCGGCCCCGTCCACGGCGTACTCGAGGAACTCCTCGCCGTCCTCGTCGAAAGCGTCGGCGTAGCGCTTCTCGATGAGCTGGAGGTAGCTTGTGACCATCCGCAACGGCTCTTGCAGATCGTGGGAGGCCGCGTAGGCGAACTGTTCCAACCGCTCGTTGGACTCCTCGAGTTTCCGCTGGTACTCGCGGCGTTCGGTGACGTTTTGAACGACGATCATGCCGGCGAAGATCTCATCGTCGCCGTTTCTGACCGGCAACGTATGGGCGTAGAGGTGCCGATCGTACAGTTCGAGGTCGAACTCGTTCGACTCTCCCTCAAGCGCCGCGTGGAAGTACGGCTTGATTTCGTCCACCCAATCGCTCGAGTGGATGTCCATGATGGTGTTTCCGACGCGCTCGTCCGGATCAATCCCGATTTCATCGAGTAGTTGTCCGCCGACGGCCGTGTACTCGAGGTCCTCGTCAAAGAGACCAACCGCGCCCTCTGGGAAGTTCTCAATGAGCGTCCGGTACCGGCGTTCGCTTTCGGCGAGTTTGCGCTGGTACTCGCGGCGGTCGGTGATGTCCGTAATCGTGATGACGCCCCGAGTTACGTCGCCGTCGGGGCTCCGAACCGGCATTCCCTCGATGCGGACGATTCGGCGTTCGCCATCGTCGACCGCGATCTCGAAGATGTCCGGCTCCCGAACCTCTTCCCCGTCGAGGACACGGCTCATCGTCATCTCCTCGGCTGCCACCGACTCGCCCGAGTCCGCCCATCGGACCGAGTACTGTTCGTACTCCGCTACCGAGTCGGCGTCTAATATGTCGCCACCCCAAATCTCCTTGGTCGTGTCGTTGGTTCTGATCAGCGACCCGTCTGCGTCGGCGACGACGACGCCGACCGGGAGAGTTTCGAACAGTGTCTGGAGTTGCTCCTCGTTGCGCCGGCGCTCGAGTTCGGCGCGCTTGCGCTCAGTGATGTCGGTCAGCGCGCCGGGGAACGTCAGCGGCTCGCCGTCATCGTCACACTCAACGCGGCCGCGGGCGACGACCCAGCGCAGCTCGCCGTCGGCGTTCCACACGCGGTACTCGGACTCGTATTCGCCGCAGGTTTCGACGGCCGCTTCGATCTCAGTGACCACCCGGTCGCGGTCGTCCTCGTGGATGGCGTCAATGAACCGGTCGAGCGAGACCCCCTGCTGCGCCGCGTCTGGATTGACGCCGAACGTCCGGGCGAACGACGGGCCGACGACCATCTCGTCGGTCCGGACGTCCCACTCCCACGTCCCGACCGCACCTGCCTCCGTCGCCGCTTCGAGCTGGGATTTGGCGTCCCGGAGGTACCGTTCGCGCTCCTTCTGCTCGGTGATGTCTTGGGCCATCGTCATCCCGGCAAAGACCTCGCCGCGCTCGTCGGTGATCGGGACCGCGTGGAGGATCCATTCGTGGCCGGCGTACTCGAGTTCGACCGAGTGTTCTTCGCCCGCGAGGGCAGCCTGAAACACCGGTCGGAGTTCGGCGGCGATCTCGTCGGGCCAGACCTCGTGGAACTTCGTCCCCTCAAGGTCATCGGGCTCGACGGGAATCCGGTTGAAGCCCCGACCCGCAGCCAGCGTGTACTCAAGGTCGTGATCGAACAGCGTGACGAGCCCGTTCGGAACGTGCTCGGCGATAGTCCGGTAGCGTTGCTCGGACCGTTCGAGTTCCCGCTCGTGCTGTTTCCGTTCGGTAATATCGCTCGCCATGCCGATCCATTCCTCGATCTCACCGTCCTCGTCCAGCATCGGGACCGCACGCGAGAACGTCCAGCCCGTGCTCCCGTCGTCCCGTTCCACCCGGTGTTCCAACTCGAACGTACTTTTCGTCCGGATTGCTTCGTCGATGGCCTCGGTGACTCGCGGCTGTTCGTCCGGATGAATGTATTTATCGAGCCAGTCGCTGATCGGTTCGTCCGTATCAGCGAGGAACTCTTTACCCTCGAGTTCTTGCATCTCGCTCCAATCGGGGCTCATGCGATACACCACGTCCGAGCTGGCAGTGACCAGTGCACGGAATCGTTCTTTGCTCGTCTGAAGTTTCGCCTCGGCCTGCTTGCGCTCAGTTATATCGTCGAAAAGGACCGCGACTTGCTGGCTCTCGTGGTCTCCAAACGGAAATGCGTACACGTCGTACCAGCGGTCTAATGCTTCTGCCTCTGCTTCGAATTCTACTGGCACACCTGTCTGGACGACTTCACCGTAGCGGTCGAACCAATATTGCTCGTGCTCAGGCTCCAAATCGTGCATCCGTTCGCCCTCTGCGTCTCTCAATCCGGTCAGTTCCTCGAACGCCGGATTTGTCTCCAGAAAGCGAAAATCAACGGGATCGCCCGTATCATCGAACAGCATCTCGATGATACAAAACCCCTGATTGATGGATTCGAACAACGTTCGGTACTTCTCCTCACCGCTGACGGATATGGGATGCTCGTTCGAGGTGTTAGCAGGACGCCACCAGACACGCGCCTGGGCACCAACTTTCTTCGTGTGAACCGCACCGCGGTCGTGAAGTTCCTCGAGATTGTTGTAGACAGTGCGCCGAGAACATCCGAGTATGTCGGCGATTTCGCTCGTCGTGACGGGTTCATGGACTGACCCTGTGCTGGCGACTGCACTGAGAGTCTCGGAGTCCGTCACCCGGTCAGAAGCCATACTGGGTTTCAATAACGGAGTGTCAAAAAGAGTTCCGTCAACAGAACAGGAAGTGGACTAGTTGCGTGAAAGAGAGGGAGACTGATGTTTCTTCACCTCCTCCGTTTGAACGGCCGGCTATATTGGATGAGATAGTTGTGTGGTTGACGTTGATGCTGAGCACTGAGTGAACGTTGCGGCCAGTAAAAGATCTTATCTGGTATTTGTCACTCTGTGAGCGGATCTATTGAGGATGTGATCCAGCAGCCATAACTGAGTGGAGCCATTTTCCGCAAGCGATGAAGCCCGTGATCGGTATTCTTTCAACTATTGTTGGGCGGCGTGCTATCTTAGGTCTCGGGAGCATGTATATTGTCCTGAGTTTTGTATGGCCGTTGGTAAGTCTCTCGAGACCGACACCGCTTGCGGAGGAACTGATCGTTACTATTCTGGTTGGTGGGGCTGGTATCATGCTCTTCTATTGGGGCTATCGCCTACCGCAGACCGATATCCGGCCCGAATTCTTCGATACCGTCGCCGTTTGGTGTTTCCGCGCAGTCGCGGTGATGGTCGGCATCCTCGTCTTCATCGCACTCGTTGCCGATTTGAACGATCCGGCTCACAACTTCCTCATCCTGCCGGCGCTCGCCGCCGTCGCCGGTACCGGCGCAGGGAGACACGACGCACGGGCCAAAACACGGACATATACGCTTAAACAGCGGAACCAAGAGCTACAGGAAACACAGGCAGAGCTTGAAGAAACTGTCGACCAACTCCAAGAATCCGAGCAACGATACCGGACGCTCGCGGAGAACTTCCCGAACGGCGCGGTCGCGCTCTTGGATGACGAGTTACGTTATACAATCGTCGGCGGGCAGGGCTTCGAACCGCTCGATTTTGGCGCTGAAGATCTCCAGGGTGAACAGATTCAAGACGTGTATTCGGGCGAGATTCTAGAAATGATCGAGTCGAACTATCGTGAGACGCTCGCTGGCGAGCCGACGTCGTTCGAGTTGACGGTGCAAGGACGCGTGTTCGAGTTTCGGACGCACCCGTTGACCGATGACGACGGTGATGTGTACGCCATCTTGGCGATGACTCAGGACATCACTGAGCGCAAGCAGTACGAGGAGAAACTTGAACAGTTAGTTGCCGACCTCGAGGAATCGAATAAGCGCTTGGAGCAATTCGCTTATGCTGCCTCACATGATCTGCAAGAGCCACTGCGGATGGTTTCGTCTTACCTCCAACTCATCGAACGCCGATACGGGGAGAAACTCGACGAGGAGGGGAAGGAACTCTTCGAGTATGCTCTGGACGGTGCCGAGCGTATGCGTTCAATGATCGATGGACTACTCCAGTATTCCCGAATCGAAACGATGGGCAGCGAGTTTAGACCGGTCGATCTCGATAGCGTGTTCGACGATGTCTGTGAGGACTTACAAGTAACAATCGAAGAGAGCGGGGCAGAAATAACCGCAGACCGGCTTCCCCGTGTGAAAGGGGATGAAAACCAGCTGCGCCAACTGGTCCAGAATCTGTTGTCGAACGCGATCAAATACAGTGGTGAAGAGCCGCCGCGAGTACACGTTTCTGCCGAACGGAATGGCGAAGAGTGGGTAGTATCTGTCGCTGACCACGGAATCGGAATCGATCCCGAGGATCAGGAACAGATATTCGAGGTCTTCGAGGGGCTGCACGCCGATGGTGAGTATGCGGGAACAGGCATTGGCCTTGCAGTCTGCGAACGGATTGTTGAACGTCACGGTGGAGAGATATGGGTTGAGTCCGAACCTGGTGAGGGATCGACCTTCTCGTTCACTCTCCCAGCAGTGGCTGATTCCGTTATATAAAACGTATTTCTGTATTCTTGATATCTGGCCTTGTTGAAACCCTCACGCAGAGATAGGTTTCAGCAGCCGTGCTGAATACAGCGCACGAATTCAGTACAGTCTATCCATCTACCGAGAAGCACCGGAACGCTCAGTATAGGGGACTCATGGATCGTTCAGTACAGGGAACTCACGTACTGAGCACCTTACTGTATTACACATTACCTGTCAAGAACATCGTACAAGATCTAGAAAATCTAGTTACACAGAGCCGTAAATTGCGTCGGGGACCGCCAAGAGTTACGAAGAATCTGTCTCAGCGTCAGTTAGTCGACTTTTCAATAGGTATGCTACGCTTCCGAGTGCTGTGGCTGTACTTGCAATTCCGAACCCAGAAGTATCATCTGCAGTAACATCTTGTGTGTCTGTTCCACTGCTGTCAGTAGTATTTTGATCGTCAGATACACCTTCTTCATCAGTTCCGTCACTAACCACAGCATCGATAGCTTCGGCCGCAGCCGCTTTGGCCTGTTCATAAGAGTCAAATGACATGGCTATTTCTGCGGCTTGCAATTTTGACTTTGCAGTTACGAGTGCCACATCGGTGGATTGCCCCTGCTCTTTTGCTTTTTCGAGTGATTCGCGTGCATTTTCAACCGCATCAAGAGCGGACTGTTCTGAGGTGGTCGGCTCTAAATCCTCGCGAGTCTTGGCCACCACAATAAACCCCCATTCGACTAGTTCTGGTACGGTCACATAAGGGGAACCGTCTCGTTCAGAAACTCCCAAATCAGTGATTTTTACTGGTGAATAATACCGAACGGCGAATTCCATGCTATCCATTTTTGGGAGGCGTACACGGATATCAGACTTCGTTGAGAATGAATCGGTTTCCGGATCGTAGTCGTAGTTCACTAGGGGAATCACGTATCTATCTGGGTCGGACTGACTATGTGAATGAATCGCAATATTCGAATCATCCATCTGGCGGGTGGGGTCAACACCACTGTCCGCTAACACACTGAGTAGAGATTCATCTTGTGACTCTCGTTGGGTGCCGGTAACCCCGTCTAATACTGTCGCATTATCGCTATCGAAGATTGCTGCAACGTCGCTACGAGGTTCGTACATTGCATCTCGATCAGGAACAGGGCCTGTACAGAGAACCGTGCCACCATTATCAAGATAAGTCTGTAGTGCCGAAACTTGCCTATCGGACACACATTCGACGCCAGCGAGGACCACCGTTTCATACTCCTTGAGTCGGTCTAATTGGATGCTATCATCCCAGAGGCGCGGATGGCCGAACGTAAGAACATCGTAGGTAAAGCCTGCTTCCCGGAGAATTCTCGCGGTCCGGGTGAACGAATTAATTAGACCCTCCTCGCCGTCATCAGAAATTTGCCAGGACGGTTCCCGTCGCCAGACGTGGGTAGGGAGGGACCAAATCAGCGCAATATTTCCTGCTGGTTCGATATCGGTTAAAAATCGTTTGTGGGCCCAGACAAAGTCTATAAATGAGGATAGTTCATCGGGGACAGTGCCATTAGGCCCGACCCAGTTCGTCACAGAATCCTCTTCAGAGTACCCCATCCTGTTCGTCAGTGGTAACTGTAAGCGAGTCCCAGTGGAATACGCTTCTGCCAGTTGAAACCGCTGGAACATGGTATTTGAGGAATCCGTATCCATACCGTCTGGTAGACGTTGCTGAGCGGGTGCCAACGTTCCTTTCGCAAGAACCGGCTTCGAGAAGTTCCCGACAGACCGCATGATTTTGTAATTCACATCGGCTGCTGGATCACCAGTCGGGAACAGTTCCGTGTAGATTACGTCCATTGAATCGCTGATGTAGATATTCGGTGCTTGTGGATTCTGTAGATTGCCGGTGAATTGGTTTGCATATAATACGAGATCTCCATTTTCAGTTCGCTCAGGAAACTGTTCATTTATGTGTTTTCGATAGTCATCAAACCAATTATCGATACCTTGGTGTTGATGGAGAAGATACTCCCGGAAAACAGGGTCTTCTCGCGGGTCGATATCGTCATCCGGCGTTAGATCATTAGCCTTCAGGTATTCTCGGATATCGAATGATTCTGGGTCGTTAATCGATAGCGTGGACAATCGAGCCTCGGAAAGTGATTGGAGGTGGGTCCGAAACGCAGCCCGGGCCCACCGAGAGAAGTCAAGGCCGTGGAGACGGAATACACCAACGCCATCGATGAAAAACCCAGAATATCCTTTCTCAAGCTGTGTAACGGTAGCATGGAGCATTAGCTCTAGTCCGCCCGGAGCGAATACCGAGGGTGTACCCAACGTTTCGAATTCATACGCGGTCTCATGCGGGTTGCCATCGAACGTTCTGCCGAGGATATCCTGCGGTGACTCCACCGGTGTGCCGTCAGGAAACGCCCACTCTGATTCCTCGATAATGGGACCATATCGGGAACGCGCTTCCGCCTCGTCTGAGGCGATGTGAACATTCATTCCCGACGTCGCGGGAAGTTCCAAATCCTGCGCGAGATTCAATTGGGCTCGATAATTCCCGCCTGGAAAGGAGAACTCAATTTCGCCGTCCTCGTATTTGAGTAACTGGTCAAAGGCGAGCACGTCTGGATGGAGACCGAGTACTGTCTGCTGGATTTGTTCTGAACTGACACTCTCCCAGCCGTGATTTTCCCATCCCAGTATATATTGGATACCATAAGCGGGTTGGATAAACGGATCGTCCGGGTACGGTGGGATTTCAGACTGCGTTTGCCCAGACGTATTTTGTAGTGGTATATCCGTGCTTGTACCCTGATTATTTTGCACCGCTCCACTTCCACTAGAGAATATAGGTAGACTAGCGGAAGCTGTTAGCGTAGCTAAAAATCCCCGTCTGGGTTGAACTGACGATGAACTTAACAACATGTCTGGAATACCGTCACTCATACTTATATGTCCGTTGTGCAACCAAAACATTATAAATATACTCCTAGATGTAATCAAGGCTCTGAAAATATCGTAGCCTTACTATCTTACAGAACGACCAGATTATTCCTCAAACTAACATAATTCTCGTCGTTCAGTTTACTAGTCTACTAATGAGTCGCTTCAGCACGAATCGGCGCCTGTTTGCTGCATCTATGGTCTGTATGCAGCAGGTCGCTCTCGACAGTGGATCGGTAGCTCGATCAGGCCTTGCTGAATAGATAGCGCATATTCAGCAGCTTCAATAGCCGTTCTGTGGAAGGTATCTACCAGTACGCGATGTTCATGTGTCGGCAGCCGGCAGCGTAAACGAAAACGTCGATTCATCGCCGAGTTCAGAGTCGATCCAGATCTCGCCGCCGTGGAGCTTGACGATGCGTGCACACAGCGCTAAGCCGATCCCCGTCCTGCCTTCGCCGTTGGTGTGCAGCCGCTCGAACTCGACCTTCCGAGATTCTGAGCCATATCTACTACACCCCGTGGCTAGTTGATAGATGGCGGGCAAGATCAAACGCTGCCTGTTGCCTCTTCGAACTTAGTACAATCAGTATGAGCAGTTACCTGAAATCCACGACGGATCGAAAGTTAACACATATATCCGCAACCGTGTATTTCTACCTTATATGCAATTCTGCGACGAGTGTGGTTCGATGATGCACACGGAGGGCGACACGTGGGTGTGTCGCTCCTGTGAGAACAAGGAGTCGCGGGACTCGCAAGCAGAAGCGGCGATGACGACCCAAGATGGACAGCGGGACGACGGGACACCCGCCGTGGCTGACGCAACCCAGGGCTCCACCGAGACGATGCAGGAGTCCTGTCCGGCGGACGACTGCGACAGCAACCGAGCCTACTCCGAGATAATGCCGAAGCCGGGCGGCTCCTACGAAGTTCGGCTGTTCACCTGCGTCGAGTGCGGCCACAAGTGGCGCGAGTCCTGACGGCGCATCTCTCGAACCCCGCCCTTAAATATGCACAGACCGCCACAGAAGACTCTCAACTCCCGGTGTTATTCGGTCTCAAGTGGAGAACATATCGACTCCAAACCAACTCCCACAGCTAACGACCGTCGCTCTTGCCGTCCTCGTGATGCCGGTCTGGCTTTCGACGGTCGGTTTCCCCGACGCCCCACCGTGTCCGAACCAGTGAGGACATCAACTCCGTTCCGGTTCGAGGAGGACCAGTCGGCGATCGTTCAAGGGACTGGCCGATGTTCGCGTACGCATGACCGACACGTTCGTTATCGTCGGCGGAGACGCAGCGGGAATGGCCGCCGCGAGCAAGGCGAAACGCGACGCCTCCGACCTCGAGGTCGTCGTCTTCGAGAAAGGCGAGTGGGTGTCCTACGGTGCCTGCGGCCTCCCGTACTACGTCAAGGGCGAGATCCAGTCGCTCGAACACCTCGTCTCAGTCACGCCCGAGGAGTTCCGCGAAGAGCGCGACATCGATCTGCGGACGGGCCACGAGGTCGTCGCGATCGATCCCGACGCAAAAACGGTTACCGCCGAACACGACGGCGGTGAAACCGTCCAGCCGTACGATTCGCTCCTCATCGCGACGGGAGCCGAGTCGGTGGTCCCGCCGATCGACGGGACCGATCTCGAGGGCGTCTACACGCTGGGATCGATGAGCGACGGGAAGGAACTCCGCGAGTACGTCGCGCGAGCACGGAAGGGTGAATCCCTCCAGCAGCCCGACAGAGGACCGGCCTGCCGATATCTCGAGGACTGTACCGGCTCCGTCGGCGTCGTCGGCGGCGGCTACATCGGCATCGAGATGGCCGAGGCGCTGGCCGCGAACGGATTCGAAGTGAACCTGTTCCAGCGCGGCGATCGCGTGCTGAAGGGGTTCAGCGAGGCGACGAGCGAAGCGGTCGCCGATCACCTCCGAGAACAGGACGTCGCAGTACATCTCGACACCGAGGTGGAGACGCTTTCGGGTGACGAACGCGTCGAGGCCGTCGTCACGGACGACGACCGGATCGAGGTCGAGATGGTGCTGCTCGGAACCGGCGTTCGGCCGCGAACGGCGCTCGCCGAAGACGCCGGGATCGAACTCGGCGAAACGGGGGCGATCGAGACCGACGCCTACCGCGAGACGAACGTTCCCGACGTCTACGCGGCGGGCGACTGCGCCGAGGCGACTCACGTCGTGACGGGCGAGCCGGCGTACGTCCCGCTCGCGCTGACCGCCAACCGCCACGGCCGCGCAGTCGGACAGACCGTCACCGGTCGCCCGACCGAAGGGGGCGCGATCGCCGGCACCGCGGCCGTCAAAGCGTTCGACGTCGAGGCCGCCCGAACGGGGATCATCGACCACGACGAGGCTCGAGAAGCGGGCTTCGATCCGATCAGCGAGACCATCACGGCGAAATCCCGCGCGGGCTACTACCCCGACGGCGGGACCGTCACGGTCACGCTGACCGCCGACCGCGACACCAAACGCGTGCTCGGCGCAAGCTTGGTCAGCGAGTACGGCGAGGGCGCCGTCCATCGCAGTCACGCGGTCGTCGGGGCCCTCGAGGAGGGGGCAACCGTGTTCGACCTCGAGAACTACGACCTCGCGTACGCCCCGCCGTTCAACACTACGTGGGATCCCGTGCTCGTCGCGTCGAAGGTGCTTTCCGGGAAATTGCGATGACCCGCTTCAGTCAGGGGTGCTGTTCCTCCGGGAGACCGCTCGTTCACTGCGGAACGACTGTGTCCAATAGCTCTCCCTCCCACAGTCATATCCCCCTGTGGGCCCTCGGTTGGGTATGGGATTAGAAGGCGAGCAAGCACCCGATTTCACGCTCCCGAGCACCGCCGGCAACGAGGTGTCGCTTTCGGACCGACTCGAGGACGGTCCGGCCATCGTCATCATCAACCGCGGTCACTGGTGTAGCTTCTGTGCGGAACAGCTCCAGACGTTCAGCGAGGTCTCCTACGACCTCTGGTTCAACGAGAACGTCGACGTTCTGCCGGTCGTGACCGATCCGCTGGCGCGCGTCACCGAAATGCGCGATCGGTACGACCTCGAGATCCAACTGCAGGCGGATCCCGACGGCGAGGTCGCCGAGCAGTACAGCGGCACCGAGGAGACCAGCCACGGGCTCACCGGTATCTCGGGCGTGTACGTCATCGACGAGGAGGGGACGGTTCGCTTCGAACAGGTCGCGGACCACCCCGCCGATCGCACCTACGGCAACTGGGTCCGGTACTTCATCCGGAACGACTACGAGGATCCGTTCGGCGAGTAGCAGGGATTTCGATCGTTACCGGCAGTTTACGAGGTTTTCTAACAGCCGAGTCACACTACGATTCGAAATCCAACGTCAATCTGCGCTCTCCTGGCCGCAATATCGCAACGACTGTTGCTGGTCGAACGAAGCCCACTCGGACGGCCGCATTCGATCCGATCAGAAGCGAGAGCAACGCGTCTCGGCGGTCACAGTTCGACTGGCGACGCCGACTCGATGTCGAATCGGGTGACTTCCGGTTCTCCCGAAAGCAGATCCGGGAGCGCCTCTTCGAACGCCTCGAAGTGGTCGGTTTCCGCGTGCGCACCAAAGGCAGCCTCGTCCTCGTATCGTTCGAAGAACCGGAACACATTCGGTTCCTCGACGTCCGTCGTGACTCGATAGTCGACGACGCCGTCTTCTTCACGAGAGTGTTCAGCCAGCTCTTTGACGTGCTCAAGCGCTTCGTCGCGTCGATCCGGATCGATCGGAAACGCCGCGTGGATAACGAGCATCGCATTCACCTCGACTGACGAGCCACAAAGTTCTGTCCCGGTTGTGCACTTGTTGTGCATGACGCGATTTGTGAGGGATTAAACGCTCCATCTGCCGGGGAGTTGACGACTCTGGGAGGAGCGGATGGACGCGGATCGTATTCACAACGTTCGACGGTGTCCCGGCGAGTCTCTCGCGGCGACGAGTTCAGCACCGGCTTCGCCCACGATGCGGGCGCCGAGTATCTCGTCAGTCCCTCCGCCTGAAACTACCGCTGTTCGCTCAGAGCGACATTCTCCGCAGAGATATGGTGGCGGTGGTTGCCGTAACGCCAACCGTGATGGTTGATATGATATTGCACACCATATATGGCGGACCCAACTGACCCCTCCGAACCGGAAGCCGGACAGGTATTCGAGTCCGTGGAAGAGCGAGTCGATCAACGGGACGACTGGGCGCGCCGGCGGCGGAAAGGGATCCCCACGGACAAGCAACTGCTAGTCATCGCGTGCATGGACGAGCGAATTCCCGTCGAAGAAGCGCTCGGTATTTCCCTCGGTGACGCCCAAATATTTCGAAACGCCGGCGGGAAGGTGACCGACGACGTCATCCGGAGCGCCGCACTGACAGCGAACTTCTTCGACACGACAGAGATAATCGTCATCAACCACACGGACTGCGGGATGATGAGCGCACCGGACGACGCCGTCGTCGACGGACTCGAAGACGTTGCCGACGGCAGCCTCGACGACGTCGATCTTAACCCCGCACTCCCCAGTTTAGATATCGGGGACGCCTCGATCGCCGAGTGGGTTTCGATGACCGACGATATCGACGACGCTTGCCAAGCGCAAGTCGATTATCTCGAGGACCATCCGCTCATCCCCGATGAGGTCGCCGTCCACGGGTACATTTACGAAGTCGAAAGCGGTGCGCTCCGTCGCCCCGGCGAACGGGTGTCCGAACAGGTCAATACGCGCGTCTCCGAATAGCGGATATCGTTCTCCGGTTTTTATCTTCGTAGCTCGGTTCACTAAATCGACCGAGAACCGTCCTTCTACCGCCGATCACGACCGACGGGTTGGTCAGTGCAGATCGCATGACTACCGGTCGTTTTTGATTCTGATTATCGAGTGTACCTCGGGAAAGTCTTCTCAGTGATAGGAAATTAGAATCGGCGGACTATCCCTATTTCATACTGAAGAGCAAGGAACAGAATATACGCATTATTTCTCTCCTCCGGATTGTGTTGTCATATATGGAGGGATGAATTGGGTTCGTCGACGGGCAGTTCGTGGCAAGGCTCGCAGTAGTAGCACCCATCGAGACAGGACGAGTGACCATCACGCGGGTAGGGACGGCGAGCAGATAGGCGCGTCAGCTACACGTACCGGTCGAATGGACGCTCGTCAGCCAACTCGAACAATGGCACGACGTCCGTCGCGGCGTAGTGCTCGAGCATCCGATGTAACTCGCAGAAAGTTTTTGTCTCGGTGGCGCCAACCTCGAGTAGGTCGAGATACTTCTCGCCGACGACTGGCACGTCTCTGCCGACGAAATACCGCTTCATGGCGTCGGTCGTTGACCGGTGTTCGGGATAGTCGCTGGTATCCACATCGAACTCCGAGAGCATCGTACGCGGCGGTTCGATGCCACAGTACTCGCATGTCTCCTCGAAGCGTGTATAATCACCAAAGCAGTCCCACGAATCTTCTTTCAGGTCGTCACTACCAATCGATGCGAGAAACGATTCGACCTGGTCGACGACATCGTGGCGATCGCCGAGATCGTCAGCAGCAACCCGAGCGCGCCCTTCGAACTGAGTGAAATCGAAGTACTCCCCATTGTAGGTGATGATCGACTCGGCGTCGCGAACGTCGAACCACTCAAGCGTTTCCTCGATAAGATCTAACTCGGAAGCAGCGTCACGCCCCTGTCGAAAGAAGACCTCGTGCTCGATATTAGCGCCGGGTTCGGGCTGATACGCACAGCACAGCGAGAACAGTTCGAAGTGCTCGGGGTTCTGAAAGTCAGGTTTCTGGTGGGCCTCGAGTTGGGGATTGATCGTCTCGATATCGAAGGCGAACCGTCCTGTGGACATGCACCAGCGTACATGAAATTCGTTGATAAAAGTATGCTATTACATATTATAAGTAGGTCTGGATTCCGACACTGAGGTACTCGAGAGTGCCGTTTGTCGGCGTATCTCTTCTGAGTTGATTACTCAGATGAGACCATAAGTTAGCGATCGAACCTCATTGGTAGCAGAGGTCACTTTCGCCGCTAGTTTCCTCGCTGTTCTCGAGTGAGCGACTGCTACTCGTAGTAGTCTTTGCGTTCAACGACTTCGGCGAAGCCGACGTTCTCACTAACGTCCGTGATTTCGATTCGCACTCGTTCGTTCGGCTCGGTATCAGGAACGATAACGACATAACCACGTTCAACACGAGTGATGCCGTCTCCTTGATCGCCGAGATCTTCAATTTCCACGGTGCGCTGCTCCCCTTTCTCAACGGGTGGTTCTTGGTTCGGTTGCTCGTGGTTCCGGGACTGGTCTTCTGAGTCTTTGGCTGCTGAATCAGGCTGATCCCGGTTTCGAGTTTGGACTTCTTGCTTCGTTGGTTCAGTTTGGACTACCGCTGCGCAATAGGTCTGATCTGGTTGTAACTGACCTTTTGAAACCTCACGAGCAGGCACTTCGATGATGTAGCTTCCGTTCTTTTCCTCTAGTTCTGCAGTGAATAGGCATAGTAAGTCGTCTGGAATTTCCATTAGAGACTGACCTATCTGTAACGCCTTCAGGAACCCCTTTGGTTCTAACGGTGATCGAATGATTATGCGACTTGTATCAGGACTACATCGTGTATACTACAGCTATCGTCAGAATATCTGTAACTCGAGTTCAACCACAGCAGCGCTATTTCAACGGAGGAATAGCTACCGATTGTCCCTATCGGGTCTATTACACCTATTCCGCGTTTTGCGAGCTAATCATAAAGTAGAGTCGAGAGTTAGCTCTTCTGCAGTCGTTCTCCTCTCTAAATCACTACAGCGTATCTGATTATATGTGTGACCTAGAGAGTGAACTGCCTCGGACTTAACCCCGAGACACTTGAATTGCTTTCTCTGTTCTCTGTAGAAAGTGTCTATCCCAAGCTTTTAGGCGCTATTTCGAGTGTATTCGCTATGACCGCGGGGTTGGATCCAACGGAGGAGTACGACGGTTCGATTACTGTTCGGCTTCTGGATGACCACGCCGGAACGGAGCAAATCAACTGTTCCTCGTACGAAGAAGCGATCGAAATCGTCAAAGAAAACCAGTATTCTGTGACAGTAGCAAAGATCGTCGATCGAGATAATAACGTCGTCTTCACGTCTGCCGACATGGAGATCGAAGATTGGGAAAGTGTCTGGCGACAGGAGAGACGACGCCAGAATGTTAATGTCGAGGAGTATGACTGTCCCTACGATAGCGTTTCGTGTTTTGTCGACGATTTGTGTGTCCAATGCAAAATCGACAAAGTCCAAACCCAGTACTGAGCGGGTTCAGTTGCTTCGTCTGAATAGTTCGACTGCCGTCTGACAATCTCCGAAATTACTTCTTTTGGCCCGGGTTTGAGTCGACTTCGTGGATCCGAAGTGAATACCAATTGGAGGATATACGAACTCGCCCTTTTACCACTCAGTTCACGCCATCAACCGGAATCCCAATTGCCCCTCTAGGGGATACCACTCATCTGGCCCTCCGTCGTCGTACCCCCACTGCCCGGGGACCACCTCCTCGCGCCACTCGTTGCTCTGGTCGTCGATTGAGGACGCAAGCGTGAAGTCCCAGGTTCCGTTCAGCGAACGCACGTCACCGTCGCCCGCCGTCGCGGGCCGCGGCATGAGCGGACCAACTGTCACGTCGTCACTGTCGTCTGCCGTCGCGGTCCCGACCGGGAGCGCCGCACCGAGGGCGACGCCAGAGACTGTCGAGAGGAGGGTTCGCCTGCTGATGGACACTGTTCGCCGACCCAAAATATTATTGTCTGTATTCGACATACGACCAGGCCAATAATATGATGAAAATAAAATTATTCTCAGGCAGATCGCTGTACTCGTGGGGTCGGCCGCCAGCGACGATTAGACGACGAACTGCAGCGATACCAGCAATGTTGCGTCCGCACTGAACCGAGAATACTGCGATGTAAGCGTCGTTGCTCTGGGGACGCGAGCAATCGATGCCCGTTCTGAGAGTGACTAATCTCAGTACCCCATGAAGCGTCCACATCAAACCGTGTCTGAGGTTTGAGTTCTGCGTCGGATCTTAGCGTTGTGATTCGCGAAGGATTAGCGGCTCGATGGCAAGTGTCCGTTTCGCTATGGTGACGATGCGAAGGACGTACGAGACGAACAGCATGAATGGAACGAGCGTCACCGCAAACGCACCGCCCACGACGAGGATGATGTGATCG
Source organism: Halopiger xanaduensis SH-6 (assembly GCF_000217715.1). Taxonomy (GTDB): domain Archaea; phylum Halobacteriota; class Halobacteria; order Halobacteriales; family Natrialbaceae; genus Halopiger; species Halopiger xanaduensis. Next base: position 382,543 of record NC_015658.1, on the reverse strand, counting down.
AGACCGAGTGTGCTTCCTGGGAACGTTCCTGCATTGACGATTCCGACCATGATACCCGCAACGGTCAATGCCGGGACTGCAGCATAGAGAATCATCTGAGACAAGTCGATGAGTGCCCACTGGAAGTACAGCGTTTTGATGTGTTCGCGCGCCGGACCAAACAGAGACAGCGCTGTTTTGAGGTCGGCAAGCAAGCCGCGTTCTTCCTCATTGAGGCTCTCTTCGTATTCGTCCGCGAGACGTTCAACTTGGAATATTTTCCAGCTATAGTTGAAGTTTAGTGCAGCGAGTAACACATCGAACGAGCCAAACTGTGCATCCTCAAGTTGGTCATGCACCGTATCAGCGTTTCCAGTGACGCTTTCAGCGAATTCATCGACCTCTTCTCGGAGGTTCTCGTTATCATTCTTGTCAATAGACTCTCGAAGAGCCGTCGTCCGTTGTGCCGTGATTCCGATGATCTGCCGGAGGAATTCGGACGGATCGGCAGGACTCGGAGATCCGATTAACTCTTCAGTAAAGTCCCGGACATCCATCGAACTGGACATACGCTCGCGTTGATCGCCGAGCGGGCCGTTCTCTTGGGAGAGGACGAGCTGACCGATCGTGACGACGAGTGTCGTCCCAGTCACGATGACCGTGATCATCGTCGAGAACATCGTGTCGATCATGTCGCCAGACTCGATTTGCTGTGAAAACGGTGGATCGAGGACAGCGACGCCGATGACGAATGCGACGAACACGGCACTGGTCAGAATGCTGGAGACGAGAAAACGGTTCGCACGCAGCAGCAACCAGAGTTTAATCCGACTTTCGCCTGAGCGCTCACGCATCGTGTTGGCCGTACTGATGTCGGTCTCGTCAGTCATACTGGCTCACCCGATTGGGCAGGTCGCTTGAAAACGAGGTACTTGGTGCCACCTCCCTCGTAGTCGATTGTCTCCACAAACTCCCAGCCCTCTGCACCGAGTTGATTCAACTCTGCTTTCGGATCCTCTGCTTCTTTTTGGGTCTCATCGCGCGGTGGGCGAAGCGTTTCGTACTCCCAGCGGGTCACTTCTGATTCGGACATCACTACTAGTAGGTACTACAGCCCTCTATACCCCGCCCACCACCGATGTAGTGGGACCATTTCTGATACGGAATATGGTCTGCTTGGACGCTCAGCAGTACAACGCGCAAGCTCTCGGACATCAAAGCGGACAATGGATGGCAAGCACTCCCTCACGCCGCCGATGCCGAATTCGATAGAGACCGGGCGCACTCGAGATCGTTCCCAGATCGCCGTCTGCTCGAGCGAGCGACAGCCATGGCGACCACTCGAGGCCAAACCAATCAGCGTCGTAGAGTTCAGTCTCGTTTATGTCCGCTCGTTGTACCATCCAAGTTGCTCACCAATCATTAGATCCTCGACTGGGAGCTGTACAGAAACTGCAGTCTCATCGGGAAGTGGCAGCAGTTCCTCGTAGCGGTTGCCCACGCTCGGTTCTCGCGGATTCGAGCTCCCGTGAGCATCTCGTCGTACGGTTCGATCGGTGACCCGTCTGGCTCGAGCAGGTGGTGCTTTGCCGACAGCACATACCAGTCGTCGTGGTGCTGTTCACAGTATCTCTTGGATTTACTGAACAGCGACGAGGGAGAGTATAGTTCACCTGGTGGTTAGTCTCATACAGGTACAGCGCGGAAACCCACCCTTTGGGGGTGGGTACCTGACTAGACGGCCCACAAGCGGTAATTTCAGAGTTATAAATATTCTAAGAGAAGTAAATATAGCTGTAACTGAATTGAATTCATGCAACACTGTGCATAACGCTAACGTTTATTTCTCCATGTATGAACTAAGCGGGTGGCTATGAAGCTCAACCGACGACGGTTCCTCGAAACCGGGCTTGTGGTGAGCGGACTTGGACTAACAAATACGGTGAGCGCGCAAGATGATGACCGGTACCGGCCCGGCGGCCCGTGGGCGCCGAACGAGCAAGCCGTCAATTATAGCGGTTATCTCAACAACGAGGAGCTCGGAAAGCGGCTCCAACGCATCGACAAGCGCAGCGACCGCATCACGCTCGAGCAAATCGGCGAATCCGCCGGCCGCGGCGATCCGATCTGGGAGGTAACCGTCGGGGACGGTGACGAGAACGTTCATATCATCAACCAGATTCACGGCGACGAGCCGACCGGAGCGGAGGCGATGGTGAAAATCCTGCAGACACTCGCAAACGGCTCCGGACCGACCATCGATGCGATTCTGGACGAACTGACGATCACGATCATCCCGCGGGTGAATCCTGACGGCGCAAACTTCGTCGGCGACGACGGACTCGGAACGGACGGCGAACTCCGCCAGCGCCGATATAATACGACCGAGTGGGAAGATGGTGACTCACAGTATATCAACACGAACTCCTACGCCTACGACCTCGAGACCCCCGGGTACGACCTCAACCGCGGATTCAGTATCGACCCTGAGTTCACCCCTGGCGATGAAGACGAGGATTGGTGGACTGTCGAAGACGAAGCCGAGAACCTCGCCACGCTGAATATGCCCGTCGACGAGGTGCCGCTCGAACTCAAAGACGGGGATCCATATGAGGCACTCTGGAGCGTGGGACTGAACCTCAATCCGGAAACGCAGGCGGTGACCGAGTCATTCCTCGAGGCAGACCCCGACTGGGCGATCACCCACCATCACCAGGGGCCGACGATCGATCCGGAATCCGGCGATCAGGGCGGTCCTGAATGGCAGTCGATCATGAGCGTGATGGCGCCGTTCGGACCGTCGTACGTCGGGCTCGACGGCGTTGACTATCGCTCGTATGTCGGGCAGGGGAATCCGTTCCTCTCGGTCGACGCACAGACTCGCTCCCTGCAGCTCAGCGGGTTAGTCGCCGACCAGATGGAGCAGTTCGGCCACGGTCGATTTAATACGATCACGCGGTACGGCTACGGCCCACTCTGGGGATCGTACCTCGACGCGCTTTGCCCGCAGACTGACGCAGCAGGGGCGCTCTACGAAGTCTCACACCAGAGCGACGACCGCGGTCATAAGGCCCGCGGCACGATGGTGAAGGTGACCGTCGAAGGAATCATGGCCTCGTTCGAACGGATCGCAGACGGATCGATTCACGACGTTGATGAGATGTCGTACTTCGATATCCCGCTCAGCGAAGGAATTGAAAATCCACACGACGACCGCTGAGACCGCTGATTACCCCTACTAGCTATCCAACTATGGCACGTCTGCAACGGCGAACACTGCTACGGCGAACTGGTGTATCGATCGGAGGGCTTGTACTCGGTTCGACAGCCGTGAGTGCAGCCGAGGGCCCTCTACAGCGATTCATCGTTGACCGCAAGAGCCTGCGAAATGAGGATGATGTCGAGGTCGTCCACTCATTGGATCCCGTCGATCTCCTCGTCGTCCGGGCTACGGAATCACAGCTCAACGACTCTGGAGCGACGTTTGCGCCAGATATCCGCCTTGGACCAGAACCGTACGGACCCGTACGTCAATCCGATGCTGAGACCGCAGCGGAGGACGATGACTTGGTCGAATATCAGTGGGACAAACAGGATCAACGGATCTCAGAAGCGCACAAAATTACTCGAGGAGACGGGAGTCGCGTTGCGATTATCGATTCCGGAATCGCCGCAGACCACCCCGCCCTCGAAGGGCAAGTGAATCTCGAGTTGTCCCGGAGCTTCGCGGATGACGATTACGGTGTTGGGAAGCCATATTCTGGAACCCACGGGACCCACGTTGCAGGAATCGTCGCTGCCAGCAACGAGACTGGGAAGGTTATCGGATCCGCTCCTGAGTCGGAACTTGTCGACCTGCGCGTCTTCGGCGCTTCCCCAGCGAGTACTGAACAACACGATCAGGACCTCCCACCAGCATACTGGAGCGAGGCCTACTATGGCTCCGTGATGGCTGCACTTGTATACGCTACTGAGATTGGCTGTGATGCGGCCAATCTGAGCCTTGGCTGGACATGGCGAATGCGGATGGATGGCTGGGGGAAATTCTGGGGCAAAGTCCACCAGCGAGTCGGTAACTATGCACGTCGGAACGGGACAATTCATACTCACGCGTCGGGCAATTGGGGCGAGAGTCTCCAGTTCAACCAAGACGAAACTGACTCATCCCAAACAGCCGGTGGTATCACAACGAGTGCAACGGGACCAGTCGGCTTTGATCCCGACTCCGGTGACGTCGACGAACCCGCGTATTCGCCGTCGACCTACACGACCCATGGGGTCGGTGCGATCGATCTTGCCGCTCCCGGCGGAAACGGCGGTGAGAACCAGTACGACAACGTACTGAATGCCACCGCAATACCCGTCTTCGATGAGGAGACGGGTGAGTATCTCGATACCGAGTACGGATACGGATGGTTAGCTGGGACGTCGATGGCTGCACCGCAGGTTGCGGGTGCTATTGCGCTCGTGAACAGCGTACATCCGGAATATAATGGAAATCAAATCCGCAATACATTGAAACGGACTGCGGATCGCCCAGACGAATACGAGAACAAGTATTACGGCTCAGGGTATCTCGACACCTACGCTGCGCTTACGGACTAACTGGTTCCGTCTGATAGGGTAGGATTCCTCAAGAAAGTCAAAATAGGTCAAAACAAGGTCTACTACCTCCCGACGAAAGAAGCAGATCCCATCGTTGACGGCAAAACGCTCTCACCGGATGAAGGGGGAGAGTTAGGCGAAGAAAGTCCCCTACATCATCTCGGGGTCCGACTCTCAGCCGCCTGCTACCGACAGCAAGACTACAACATCGAACTCTACGGCGACATCAACGATGGAGAGAACAAAACCGACGTCTTCGCAGAACCCACGAAAGAATCCCCCAGCGATAGACGCCAGCTTATCGAAGTCGAGATCAGCCCGGAGAAGAAACAGCACGTCATCGACGACTACGAAGCCCTCAAGGAAGGCTACGGAGACGCGATCTGGGTGGTGAAAAACTACGACAAAGCCGTAACACTCCTTGAGAAACTAACTGAGAAAGTTGCTGACTTGCCAAGCGGCCACAGCGAACAAAATATTCAGAAGATCAACGAGCAGCTTGATGACCCAGGCATCTCAGAGATTCACACGTTGACTTCACTGCGGAAGAACATCGAGTAACCTCCACCTCGCCGAAAGAAGAGAGTTCGTACACTACAGAATCTGCGCAATGGCAACTGGGGCGCTCAGCCTTTGTCTCGGTCGTTAGACCCGAGATAGCGACGACCGAGGAGTATCGTACAGGCACCATTTCACCGGAAATCCGGTGTGACGGTGAAGATCGTCTCGAGATTCAGGAGGCCGATGATGCTACAAATGTGTGTATCGACAGTATCGTCGAACGTCCGGAACTGGTTTCCGTCGAGTGATTGGGTGACCACGACCCCAAAACAATCAAGTTCCCCTAGAGGAAGAGTTGCCAAGTGTCGTACTGTCGAGTAATCGGCCACACCGAATTTCCGGTGTAATACAGAGGTAGAGACGTCATTCGACTAATTCAACCGATATCCAAATTGGGGGACCAGACGTCTCTGTCGTTTTCTCCGGAACGCTCAGTCTACAGTCGATTGACTGGACCAATATTCATCAAGAATAATATGAATATGGAGTTTCACCGGAAATGCGGTGTCCACTCTGCGTATTGAATACAGAGAATGGGCACACCATACACCGGGTTTCCGGTGAAATAGCATACAGATACATATAGTTTGTCTATTTCAACACATTCTGAAACTGACACCGGTTCACCGGAAACCTGGTGTGAGTTCGAGAAATTGAGACTTCCTGCGAACCCACACACCGGGTTTCCAGTGAATCACACCGAATTTCCGGTGAAATAGCATTACTCGATGGAGTCGGCGAGGACGTTTTTGACAACCTCGGGATCCTCCAGGAGCATATGCTCGGTGTAGCTTCCTTCGGCACTCCCTCCACTGTGACGCGACTGTTCGATCACATCGAGGAACGCGTGCTCCTTGAGGAGATCGCGAACGCGACGCAGTGAGAGTGTATCGACCCCTTCCTGTCGACAGATCTGTTCGTATACCTCGTAAATTCGTGTCGTACGGAATCCTTGTTCAGGAGTGTCCAAATCGTCCGACTTCTGCTCGAGCGAGAGGACAGTCAACGCTTGCAGGACGTACTTCGAGTGCGGCGTCGACCCGCGAATGAGTTCCCTGAACCGATCGACCTCGGCTCGCTCTCGGGCTTGCACCACGAAGTCCTCGCGGACCGTGTCAGCGCCGGTCGATTGCGCGATTTCGCCGGCGTATCGAAGAATGTCAATCGCCTTCCGCGCGTCGCCGTGCTCGCGAGCGGCGAGTGCCGCAGCGCGAGGAATAACCCCCTCCTCGAGGACGCCCGAGCGGAACGCGTCGCTTCGAGCCGCCATAATATCGTTGAGTTGCGTTGCGTTGTACGGCGGGAAGACGAATTCGCGCTCGCACAGACTCGATTTCACTCGTTCGTCCATCCGATCTTTGTACTGGATCTTGTTACTGATACCGACGACGCCGACCTTACAGTTAGTGAGTTTTCCGGCCTCGCCAGCTCGAGACAACTGCATGAGAATCGCATCGTCCTCGAGTTTGTCGATCTCGTCGAGAATGATCAACACGACGTCGTACTTTTCGTCGAGAATTCGCCAGAGGCGTTTGTAGTACGTCGCCGTGCTGATCCCTTTATCGGGAATGTAGATATCCGTCTCGTCCGTATTGACCGAGCTGGCGATCGTCTGGACCGTCTGGGTTTCGGTGCTATCTTGCGCGCAGTCGACGTAGACGTACGTCGCATCGGTGCCTTCCTCCTCGGCGGTATCGACGAGTCGGCTCGAGACGTACTTAGCACACAACGACTTTCCAGTACCCGTTTTGCCGTAGATGAGGACGTTGCTCGGACTTTGACCGAAGATAGCAGGGTTGACCGCACTCGCTAACTGGCTGATTTCGTCGTCGCGCCCGACGATACGACCTTCGTCAGGGACGTGACTGATCTCGAGGAGTTCCTTGTTGACGAAGATCGGATCCGTGCGAACGAACAGATCGTCGGAGTCGGACATTTACTTGGACACCGTGTTTCCGGTGAAATCTCTTCAACGTTTCGCCGAGACACACACACCACGTTTCCGGTGAAACACATCGGAAGCGGGGATGGTGTCCAAAAGAAACGGGGGTTCGAATTCACTGGAAAGATGCTACGACAGCTGACAGTGCGAATGCGAGGAGTAGCGTAACCCAACAATAGAGCCCGATTTCAGGAGTTCATATGTTGCGACTTCGTCGCTTATCTATTTGAATGCGATCCATTCAATGGACTTTACTCATTACATGATAATAAATAGTATGGTATGGCAGGAGTAGATCCGTGAAGATAATGTGAACTAACAGACGGAAATCAATCCACCCCGTGACCCTTTCAGCGGCTTTCACCGGAAACGCGGTGTGTGCCTCTGTTTGGTGTATGGTATCTCGTTCCAACTGTCTCGTTTGTCTCGAGTGACTCTCCATTGAATTCGAGGGATTCCCAGGTTTCCCAATGATTAGGATTCCCGGGATCGCCGAGGACACGCAGCACCGCTACTCCGATCGTGTCTCGTCGCTTCGGAACCGAACGGTGTTGCCGCTCCGTCGGCCTCTCCCATGCCAGATCAGGGATACCGGTACCAGTCTCCTCGCCGTGAACGGCGGGATTTCCTCGCTGTTCGAAGAGAGGTCATATCCGAACGATCTCGCCGAATACAGGACATCCTCATTCGACGTTTTCGTCTACGTATACCTTCTCTGCGTCGATAGCGACATCATACCCGCAGTACTCGAATTCGACGCGAACGGCAACCTTCGACTCGTCGATCAAATTCGCTAGTGCTTCTGGATCAATCACATTGTATAGTGGGTCGAGTTCCTCTGGCCGGGCCTCAGTATAGGCAGCAAGAGCTCGCACAACTGCGATACTAGCAGACTCGTCGGTATCGATTTCGTATTCCATGGCTCTCCAGCAATGGGGGCGCCCCCATCCCCGCGACGAGCGTTCCATATCGAGTATATTAACGGTGGCGAATAGTTCAGCAGCGTTAGGGTATATGTACATTTTACGCACAGTAATCGAAAAAGTGTTTCAAGCCATATTCCCGAATACGCAACGGGGATGACGAAGAAAACGGTGAAGGTGCGTGGGAGAACTGGCACTGCAACGATGGATCTCACGATTCCTGCAGCTCTTTCACGAGAGTACGATATCGATCAAGGGGACGTGTTCGCTATCGAAACTGCGGAAGACGACGACGGCCGTCTCGTTCTGGAATACACTCGAGTGTACGCTGGTGACTGACCGGGCGGGATCCGTCTATTCGTGAGATCGATATTGAGCTATCGAGTGGCACCGATCGATTGAGTGCTGAACGTCCGTATTTCGCTCGGAAACTTCTCGAAAAGCGAATTACGACGAGCTCGGCTGATCAGTTCAGTCGCTGTGCGACGACTGCGGTCGGTAGCCGCGACTGACGACCTTCCAGTGGCCGGTGGTGAACCGGTAGTAGGTGATCACGGCGGGAACGAGCGTCTCGAGTATCAGCGCCGCGTACAGCGCTTCGATTCCCAGCGGCGTCACGGCACCGAGGACGGGTACCGGCAGCGAGATCGCGCCGAGGGCGGCGAGCGGAAGCGCGAAGACGTACAGTCCCAGCAGTTGGCCGTAGAACGGCCAGCGGGTGTCGCCGCTCGCGCGGAGCGGGCCGGTCGCGCCGCCGCTGACGCCGCGGAAGATGACGCTGACGCAGGCGACGACGATGAACGTCGTGACCAGCGGCAGGATCGACGGATCGTCGACGAAGAGCCGGCCGACCTGTTCGGCGAAGAGGAAGACGCCCGCTGCGCTAAAGAGGTATACGGCGGTCCCGAACCGGAGCACTTCCTGCCCGTACCTCCCCGCGCCCCGCTCGTCGCCGGTGCCGAGTTCCTGGCCGACCAGACTCGAGGAGGCCAGCGAGAAGCCCCAGCCGGGCGTGTCCATCAGATCGCGCACGCGGCGGGCAACGACGTAGGCGGCGACGACGTTCGGGCCGAACAGCGCGACGATCGCGAGCATCGGGAACTGCGCGGCGCGACGGGCGACGTTCGTGAACACGAGCGGGGTTCCGATGTCGACCACGTCCCGAATATCGGCGACCGTCGTGTAGGGTCGCGAGAGATCCACGGTGACGGGAAACTCGCCGATCAGCGGCAGCCAACCGACGGTAAATCCAGTCACGAAGGCCGCCAGTACGAGTACGTTCGCCGCGACCGTCCCGATCGCCGCGCCGACGACGCCGACCTCGAGGACGAACAGCAGCACGGCGTTGATGACGACGTTGACGACTGCACCGCCCGCTCGCAGCATCATCGGCGTCCACGCGTCGTCCGCGCCGACGAGCGTGCGGCTCCCGATCAGATTCAGTCCGGCGAACGGAACGCCGAGGGCAACGACGCGCAGATAGTCCGCACCGTAGGCGACGGACGCGGTCCCGTCGCCGACGAGCCCGATCAGGCCCTCGGGGAGCGTCCAGAACAGGGCTGCGAGCGGAACGGTGATCGCGACGACGAGGAGCGCGCTCGTGGTCACCGCCAGCGACAGCTCGTCGTCCGCGTCGGCGCTGTACCGCTGGGAGACGAGACTGATCGTCGCCCCGGCGACGCCGCCGCCGAACGCGAACGCGAGTCCCCAGAAGGGGGTCGCGAATCCGACGCCGGCGATCGCTGCGGGACCCAGCGCTATCCCGACCATCGCCACGTCGGCCGCGGATTTCGACATCCGGGCGATCCCGGTCACGATCCGCGGCCAGGCGAGATCGGTCGTCCGCTCGACGCGGCGCGGGTCGACGACGTCCGCTCGAGCGAGGAGGTACCCGATCGAGAGCAGCAGCCACCGGAACGGATTCGGCACTCGAGAAGCCACGATAGTTCGTCCGTGTCTCAGGCGTAAAACGCTTCATATATCATCTGTATGTAACGGTCGTTTGCACGCTATGAGTGCTGGTACCGATGTTTAATGGAGAAATAGGATACAGTTCACGAAATCTCTACATATACGTGAACGGGTTACACGCGACTCACTCGCACGCCGGAAACACAGGTCCGATCGTCCCTGTCGACGGCGGCGATGAGCGTCGCGTAGCCGTCGAGAAAATACCGTGGGTTATATTATGGCGAGTATTTATTACTCAAACGAGTACTCAATGAGAGATACCGCAGATCGGATTCGCACGACGCACATCGGGAGTCTTCCGCGACCGCCGGAACTGCTCGAACTGCTCGAGAAGCGCCAGGACGGCGAGGGCGTCGACGAGGACGAGTGGGAGTCGACCGTCGCGGACGCGACGCGCGCCGTCGTCGAACGGCAGACGGAGGCCGGCCTCGACATCGCCAACAACGGCGAGCAATCCCGCGTCTCGTTCAACTGGTACGTCAAGGACCGGCTGAGCGGGATCGAAGGCGAACGCGAGCAGGAGCTGTGGGCCGACCTCCAGGAGTTCCCGGAGTACGCCGAGGAGACGTTCAAGACGGACGTCATCGACCTCTCGATGCACCCCGTCGTCGACGATCGAATCGAGTACACCGGCCACGAGGAGGCGGAAGCCGAGATCGACGGCTTCCTCGCGGCCCTCGAGGACGCCGACGCCGAGTTCGAGGACACGTTCATGACTTCGGCGTCGCCGAGCATCGTCACGGCGACGCACGTCAACGACCACTACGACGACTACGCGGAGTTCCTCTTCGACGTCGCGGACGCGATGGCCGAGGAGTACGAACTCATTGCCGACGCCGGGCTGACGATCCAGATCGACGCGCCCGAGTTACTCACGACCGGTCAGACGGCGGCGTACGCCGACGCGCCGCTCGACGAGATCAAGGAGATCACGCAGCTCCACGTCGAGGCGCTTAACGAGGCCCTCGAGAACGTTCCGGCGGAGCAGGTCCGCCTCCACACCTGCTGGGGGAGCTACGAAGGACCGCACCACCTCGATACCGATCTCGCCGACATGCTGCCGGTGATCTACGAGGCCGACATCACCGGTCTCAGCATCGAGCAGGCCAACCCCCGCCACCAGCACGAGTACCGCGCGTTCGCCGAGCACCCGCTCCCGGACGGCTGGACGCTGATGCCGGGCGTCGTCGACGTGAAGACGAACATCATCGACCATCCAGAGACCATCGCCGATCGCCTCGAGCGCGTCGCCGACGCGGTCGACGACTCGACGCCGATCGTCGCCGCCCCCGACTGCGGGTTCGGCACGCAGGCCGGCATCGGAATGGTCGATCCCGAAATCGCGTGGGCGAAACTCGAGGCGCTCGTCGAGGGTGCCGAAATCGCGACCGACCGGCTCTACTAAGTACTAACGACCTCGAGGAAGCACTCGAGTACGCAGCGACCGACGCAGCCGATGGGATCGGGTTCGTATTCACAGTGACGGACCCACTAGTCGGCGTCGACTTGGACGACTGTCGCGATCCCGAGACGAGTGAGCCACTCGAGCCGGCGCCAACGATCATCGAGCGTCTGGATTCGTTCACCGAAGTCTCGCCATCGGGAACCGGCTATCACGTCATCCTCGAGGGCGAGTTACCCGACGGTCGAAATTGCCACGATTTGATCGAGATGTACGATCAAGCGCGGTTTTTCACCGTCACTGGTGACCATGTCGAAGGAACGCTGACGTCAACCATCGAACAGCAGGAAGCCCTCGAAGCGATTCATGACGAGTACGTCGGAGCAGACGATACTAACGAGACCGATACCAGCGATGTCTATCAGCCCAGTGTTGCGGATCAGACACAGTCACTTGAACTCGAGGACGAGGAACTCCTCGAGAAAGCTCGCTCGGCGAGCAACGGCGACAAGTTCGACCGACTATGGCGTGGGAACATCAGCGGATACGAGAGCCAGTCGGAAGCCGACATGGCGCTGTGTTGTCTGCTCGCGTTCTGGACCGGCCGCGATGCCACTCAAATGGATCGTCTCTTTCGCCAGTCAGGACTGATGCGGGACAAGTGGGATGAGGTTCACTACGCGGACGGGTCGACCTACGGCGAGAAAACGATCGAACGGGCTATCAGAAGAACAGACGATGTGTACGAACCCTCGAGCGAGACTGGAACGAAGGCGAGTACCAACGCAGTAGACCGGTCGCTAAACGAGACGAAGAAGACAGATAACGGGTCAGTATCGACGGATGTGACTGCCGATACTGAAGCTGCTGGAGGGAGTGATCAAGCAGCCTATTTAGCCGAGAAGAATCAATTGGTGAGCGAGCGTGTGGCCGAGCTCGAGGCTACACTCGAACAAAAAGACAGTCGCATTGACGAGCTCGAAGCAGAGAATCAGGCCCTTCGAGAGGCGCTTACAGCCTGTAAGGTGCAACTCGAGGACCGTGATCAGTCGTCACCCCTCGAGGACACTGAGGCCGCTGATGATGCGGACTCGATCTGGAACCGGACGAAGCGGTTACTTGATCGTTGAGGCACCGTGTCCACCGATCTCGAGTGCTTTGCCCCCTAGAGTAATGGAGTAAGAAATTCACGTCAAATTATGGAACGTCGGCAAGTAGTTCAGATGCTCGGATCGGGTATCGCAGCACTTGGATTCAGTTCGACAGTCTCTGCACGGAGCGATGGAGAGGCACCAAATGGGAACGTCGAAACGGCAGACGTCAACATATTCTCTCCAAAGAATGACCCGGTCGAAGTGTCATCAGGAACCTGGGTAAACCACTACTGGGGATGGGTCGATGCGGACTATGGTGGCGACTCCACTGAGGACGGAATTGAAGCCTTCCTCGATGCCGCTGAGATCACGGTGCGGATCGATGGCGACGAGATCTCCGACCCTGACCAGTATTGGGGAGAGCCTGAACAGAATGATGAAGACCAATGGGTTGTTTGGTGGGAGTATGTGACGCCCCCGAAGGGCCCCGGTCTCTACACGTTTACACTCGAGTCCTACTTCCCGGATGGACTCAAAGTGAACGGAGAAGTCGTCCGAGAGCCAGGTACTCGAAACGAGTTCACTGGATACTATGAAGTGACGGGTGGAAGCGATGGGCGCTCTCGGTAAGAGTGGCGTGATCAGTGATTTCGCCTCAATAAGCGATTAGAGAGCTAGAAGGCAAAATCTCAGGCGAGGAAATTGACCTCGGGAAAGGCAAGGAGAACGAAGAGGAGCACCAGCAGACCGCCGAGATACGGTAGCGCTCGGTATGCCACGATCATGTAGTCGATGTCTGTGAGTCCGCTGATGATATAGAGGTTTAGCCCGTACGGAGGCGTGATAAAGCCGATTGCATCACCTAGAATGAAAATAACACCCCAAGTAACTGGATCGAGACCAATCTCGAGCGCGGCAGGCGTCAGTAGTGGTGCCGTCAGTACGACGTTCGGAATCGACGCCAGAGCCAGGCCCGCGATCAACACGGTTGCAACAAGCGCGACGATAATGAGCCAGTCCGATCCCAGCGAGAGGATCGCCTCTGAAACGGCATCTTCCAGGTTGAGATACGCAAGATTCTGCTGGACGAGAACAGCGATGACGATGATCGGCATCAGCACGCCAACCAGCACAAGCGACGTATAGCCAGCTTGGACCATTTTGGTCCCATTTCGGAGTCGGCCGGTGACGACAGCCGTTACGAGGATGTAGAGCACGGCGACTGATGCCGATTCCGCAGGCGAGAAGATGCCCGCGAAAATGCCGCCGAGCAGGATGATGATCGCGCCGAGTCCAATCTTCGCTTTCCAAGCGGTCTCCGCGACGTCTCGTACTTCGAAGTTGTATGCGTCCGTATCGATGCCGTAATCAAACCGATTCGAGATGAACATGTTGATTCCCAGCAGAATACCCATCATCGCTATCCCGGGAATGATGCCGGCGATGAACAGGTCCGGAATCGAGACGCCGAAGGTGACACCATAGACGATGAGCATGATACTCGGCGGGAGCACGCTCCCGATCGTTCCGCCGGATGCGATCGTGGCCGCCGCGTATCCTGGCTCGTATCCTTCCTCCTTCATCGACGGGTACAGCGCCTGACCGACGGATGCAGTCGTCGCGGCGTTCGATCCCGTGATCGCCGAGAAGATTGCTGATGTCCCGATGACCGTGTTCCCAGTGCTCCCGGGGAGCCACCCGAGACAGGCCCGCGAAAACGAAACGATGTCCTTAGAGACGTCTGCCTTCCTGAAGAGATCGCCGACAAGAATGAACAGCGGAATCGCAATGTAGGTGAACGACTCCAGCTCCGAGAAGGCCGTAATCGACATGTTCGCGATCGAGAATCCGGGAACGAGGAGGTAGAACGCGACGACCCAGAGCCCGAAGGAGAGCACGAGTGGCACGCCAAGTGCGAACAGCAGGACGCTAACGATCGCGACCGCCAGCAGGAGCAGCTCAAGCGGAAGGCTCGCGGTGATCATTCATCTCTCACCCCGATCTGCGGATCCGGCTGGATATCGTCACCGGCTCGATAGGCGATCGTCGTGGTGATCGCCTGCTGGATCACGCGAAGCAGGATCAGCCCCGTCCCAACCGGCACGGCGAGATAGAAGTGGGCCTGCATCACGTTCTCGGTGCCGACGACCATTCGACCAGACTCGAGCATCTGGACGAACTCTGGGATCGAGTACCAGAAGATCGCGCCGATGACGAGGATCCAGAGTAGCCACTCGATCACGTACATGGCGTACTGGCCGCCCTTCGAGAGCTTTGACCGAAACAGCGTAAACCGGAAGTACGACTGGTGGCGGAGACCGAACGACGCCGCGAGCCACGCGATCCAGACGAACAATCCCTGTGCGACTTCGAATCCCCAGTCGATTGTCCACGCGAAGAACGTGCGACCGAAGATGTCCGTGACCGTGATGGCCAGGACCACCATCAACAGCGTCAGTGCGAGCATCCCCTCGAAGTACTTCTCGAGGTACTCGAGCCACGACGGAAACCGAACGTCGGTCGTTTCCGTTATCGTTGACATGATTGTCAGATCTCCTCGAGGTAGTCGCCCCACCACGCATCGATGCTGAACTCGGACGGGGAGTTCGGTGCGTTGCTCTCACGAGCGATCTCGTAGATCCGCTCGTAGAAGTCGTCGGGCGTCTCCTCAAAGTTATCGAGCAGTTCTCGTTCGGGCTCCCACTTCTCGGGGTTCTGTTGCGGATCGAGCGGATCAACCCACGCCTGTCGTTCGTCGTCGTCGAGGATGTTCACCGTCACGCCGAACTCGTCCCATGCCGAACCGTCCGGCGGCGGCGCCTGCTGCCCAACACGTTCGTTGACCAGTTCGTCAGCCTGTGCGACCGCTTCTTCGGTCGTCTCTCGCGTGACCTCGGCGATCAGATCGCGATGCTCCTCCGGGAGCGACTGCAGCCAGTCCGTGTTCACCCACAGGGTGCCTTGCCCGCACATGAACCCCACGTCGACGACCTGATCGATGACCGACCCCATCCCGGAGCCGATCGCGACCGACGACCACGTCTCGAGTCCCTGCACGACGCCGGTCTCCATCCCCTGAACGGTGTCGCCCCACGAAACTTCGGTCGGCGTCGCGCTCCAGGTCCCAAGCGATTCGTCTGCGGCCCGTGACGCGGTCCGGCGGATGATCAGACCCTCGAGTTGCTCCGGTCGCCGGAGGTCGCCGCCGATCTGTTTCGTTCCGTCCTCGGAGATGAAGACGTCCCGGAGCGCAGGCGTCCAGTAATAGAACGGGAGCACATTGTACTTCCGCGCGAATGGAAGCCAGAAGTTCTCCCATGCGTACTCGTGTGTGAGCGTGTACGTGATCGATTCAGGCGACGGAAACGTGTACGGAACGAGCCAGATCTGGTTTTCCGGAAAGAACGCCGTCGAATTCCCGATCGACCCGTAGCCGGCCTCGATAACCTGACTCTGAACTTTCGTTCCGCAACTCGCCGAACTGCAAATCTGGTTGTTCGGCTGGATGATCATCGTCAGTTCGCCGTCCGACTCCGCCTCGAGGCGGTCGGCAATCGCGAACGACGCCGATGGCGAGATACAGTCCAAACAGTTGTCGTCTGGGTTGCCGAGTTCGCCGACTGTGAACTCTCCGTTACTCTCTTGGCGGTCAGTAAGTAAACTCAGACAACCGGCCATTCCTGCAGTGATTGTCACCCCACCAGTACCGAGCAACGCTCGTCTTGTCCAGCCGTCGTTACTCGTCATTCTGAACCACCACTATGATACGATACTGATCCTCTCTACTGGATGTCATTCACAGTACAATCCTGATACTGGGCTGTATGTGTGTATTAGGCTTGCACACACAACTCGAATAATATATAATTATTATCGCATATGGGTATTATAGCGATTAGTCTGAAATAGTTACACAGAGTCGGCTTCGTCTTGTTAATCAACCGTGAGTAAATCCTGATACTGCTTGATGTGTTCCACTTGCTCTGCAAGCGTAACTATATCTCGCTCCTGATCGTATGTTACGATGCCTGCCTCCTCCAATTTCGGAATATGAGTGTGGTAGAGCAACATATATATTCGTTTTTCC
This sequence comes from Halopiger xanaduensis SH-6, assembly GCF_000217715.1. Lineage (GTDB taxonomy): Archaea > Halobacteriota > Halobacteria > Halobacteriales > Natrialbaceae > Halopiger > Halopiger xanaduensis. Next base: position 365,979 of record NC_015658.1, on the reverse strand, counting down.
TGCTGCGATAGAGAACTACACGCCCCTATGGATCGTTCACGAGCGGCTCGGCCGAATCAGTCGGACAGCAGAAGAACTCATCGACGTTCTCGAGGGCGAATCCTCGTCCTAATTCAGTTAACCAACGGAGTGATGGGTACCTTCCGGTCTGTTGGTTAAGTTTTTCTGCACCCGTGGAGGGGCGGGGCGCATCTTCGTCGAATGATGACTGACCGCTATCTCACGACGGTCCTTGAGGAAGCCGAGCACGTTGCCGAGCAGCACGACCAGGTCAGTTAACACAGGCAGTCGCGGTCCCCTGCTATCACGGGAGGTCTTCTGTCACGTCGACGAGTTCCTCCTCGGTCTGCCAGCGATACAGCCGCCCCTCTCGGTCGAACAGCTCGAAGATGCCGTCCTGCATCCAGCCGAATGGGTGTTCTTCGTCCTCGTACTCCCGTTTGAGGACGTGGCTCTTCGCGAAGAACTCCGTCGTGCCGACGAGGAGTCCCTGTTCGACGAGAAAGTCACTCGGCTCTTTTTCGGCGACGCCGACGAGGTAGGTCACGATGTCGGCGATCAGGCAGAACTTCTGGATGCTGTTATCCCATTCGCCACGGATATCAACCATTCGGAAGGCGTAGGCGTCCTGCCGGCGGTTGAGGCGGTCGACCACGAGGTTCAGTCGGCGGATCGGTTCCCGGTCGTAGTTCCCCAGCACGAAGTACGACTGGTCGTTCTCGTAGACGGGGGCTCCTCGTCGGACATATACGAACGCTCTCAGCGTCGTGAGATATGGTTTACGGAGTAAATTACTAACTTAATCGAGTGTGGTTTACCCAGGGGTAGTTTACTCAAGGGTAAACTACTTGCCGCCAGGACGTGTATCGTGTCGTATGAGCACCGACCTGGAGACTGCTGAGGGGATGGAATCCCGGGAACTCGTCCACTTCGTTACCCAACAGACGCGGTTCGCGCTGATCAACAACATCCTCCAGCACCCCGAGCAGCTCCCCTCAATGTACGAGCTCGAGGAGCTCAATCCCAGCGTAAGCGACGCCACCGTCTACAAGCACATCCAGAAGCTGATCGACGCTGGTATCGTCAAAGAGGTAGCCCTCGACGATGACGAACGTCGACAGGGGTACCCGTGGAAGTTCTACGGGCTCACCGAAAAGGGTCGGGAGTTCCTCGACGACCACAACCTCCTCGCAGCAGAGGAGACGCTCCAACAGATCTACGACACCATCTCAGACAAGCCCGAGAAGATGGTCAAGTACGAGAACGCTCCTCGTCCGGGAGAAGCGTAACTCCCGTAAGTTCGGCCCGAATTAGCACTCGGTCAGGATTTAATTTTATAGTCAGTCGCCAGCTCCTGGAACTCGTCCCACTCCGGAAGGCGGTCGTCGTCGACCTCCCCTTGCGTCTCGAGGTAGCGGAGTAAGGCGTCAATTTCGTCCTTGAGGCCTCAGCAATCTCGGTGACTTTCCGTGGTCAGTCGAGATAATAGAGCATCTTCAGAGCCTTCCCAGTCAACAACTCGGAGAAGTCGATGTGAGAGTGTTGGCGAACGAGATTCTGGTAGATTTCGACTGCCCGGATATCCGAAGGTCGACCCGCTTCCAGTGACCGTCTCGTTCCGTGTAGACTAGACCTTTCTTGCTGAGGTCCGTGACGGCTCGCGAGAGAACTCTCGCTATGGCCGAGCTTCGTCGCGAGTTCGAAAATCGTGTCACTCCGTTTGACGGCGGCGAGCATCTCGAGCTCGATCCTTCGAAGCACGGTGTAACATAGTACGAAACCAGTATATAATCCAGTTTCGAGTAATGTTACAGATAGCAGAGAGTAGGTCATCACCACTAACTTAACCAACAAATTATGGACGGCGCTCCGTGTTGGTTAACATTTCGATGCAGGACTTCGCCGTAGCCCTCGTGGACGAACTCGAAGAAGAAAACGCCGTTCACACTCACCTCGGAACTGGGAACTGATCGCAATCCGGTTTCATATTCTTCAGCGATTTCAGCGCGGTCGTGACTGATGTACTTGACTAATACCCTGATCAGGGTCCAAGACATCACGTTCAGCTACGGTGACGTTTCCGTCCGTCGGACGTTTCAGTATATCATTACAGAGATTTACGGGTGTCTAGCACGTATTTTAGATAACGGACCTCGAGACGATTCATCATGAGCGCAGACAAACCTCATCAGAACCTGGCCATTATCGGTCACGTTGACCACGGGAAGAGTACACTCGTAGGACGCCTCCTCTACGAGACGGGGAGCATACCCGAGCACGTCATCGAACAGCACCGCGAAGAAGCCGAGGAGAAGGGCAAGGGCGGCTTCGAGTTCGCCTACGTCATGGACAACCTCACCGAGGAACGCGAACGCGGTGTCACCATCGACATTGCTCACCAAGAGTTCTCGACGGACACGTACGACTTCACCATCGTCGACACGCCCGGTCACCGAGACTTTGTGAAGAACATGATTACTGGGGCCTCACAAGCCGATCATGCCGTCCTCGTCGTCGCCGTCGACGACGGCGTCGCGCCTCAGACCCAGGAACACGTCTTCCTAGCTCGCACCCTTGGAATCGACGAACTCATCGTCGGCATCAATAAGATGGACGTCGTCGACTACGAGGAGTCGACGTACAACGAGGTCGTTGAGGAGGTCACACAGCTACTCAAGCAGGTCCAGTTCAATACCGACGACGCATCGTTCATTCCTGTCTCTGCCTTTGAAGGAGACAACGTTTCCGAGCACTCCGACAACACGCCGTGGTACGACGGCGAAATACTGCTCAAGGCGCTCAACGAACTGCCTGAACCGAAGCCACCAACGGACGCGCCGCTGCGACTTCCAATCCAAGACGTCTACACGATTTCGGGCATCGGTACCGTCCCGGTCGGACGGATCGAGACCGGCGTCATGGAGACCGGCGACAACGTCTCTTTCCAGCCCAGCGATGTGGGCGGGGAGGTCAAGACGATCGAGATGCACCACGAAGAGGTGCCCAAGGCCGAACCCGGTGATAACGTCGGCTTCAACGTCCGTGGCATCGGCAAGGACGACATCCGCCGCGGTGACGTCTGTGGCCCCGCCGACGATCCGCCGAGTGTCGCCGAGACGTTCCAGGCCCAGATTGTCGTCATGCAACACCCCTCGGTCATCACTGCCGGCTACACACCTGTCTTCCACGCTCACACGGCACAGGTCGCCTGTACCATCGAATCGATCGATCAGAAGATCGACTCCTCAAGCGGCGAGGTCGCCGAGGAAAACCCCGACTTCATCCAGTCGGGTGACGCTGCCGTAGTCACCATCCGACCACAAAAGCCCCTCAGCATCGAACCGTCCAGCGAGATCCCCGAACTCGGGAGCTTTGCCATCCGCGACATGGGTCAGACCATCGCGGCCGGCAAGGTCCTCGAGGTCCACGAACGGACCTGAAGACGGCACGGAAAACGCGCTTGTCCTCCCTTCCGACTCGTTCAAGGAAGTCTGCGGTCGTTTTCGAATGGTCGTGATTGTGATTTTTCTGCCAATGATAGCAATATCGATATCCAGCTATCCGGAAGCGACTGCGCTGTGAACGTGCAATACCCGTGGTAGTGAGGTAGATCGCACAACACTTTGCCTAGGATCAATTGACCACGGTGGATAATTGAATTACAGTAATGCATTCGACCGCCCTTGACCCCACCAACCAATTCAATATATTCGATCACGGAGTAACATAATACAGAACTATTATATTAATAAATATTAAACAATGTTATTGATAGTAGAGACTGTGTTATCGCCACTAACTTAACCAACAAAATTATTGATCGGCGTCACGTGTTGGTTAACACGAGACAGCTGATGTCCTACGGACCACCGACCCCGCCAACGGACATCCCGACGGATTTGGTCAACACTCTCAACGAGTCCACTTCCGAACGACTCCGACACATCGCCCGCTACGCTGAAGAGTTGGCTGAGTACAAAGAGCGCGAGACCCGCCTCGAGGAAGAGTCAGACGAAGACGAGATCAGAGAGCGCCCCGATGACCTCCCTGACGACGTCCCATCAAAGGCTACGATCACGATCAAAGAAATCAACGATAATCGCTACTACTACTGGCAGTGGAGGGAAGGAGATCAAATCAAGTCTAAATATAAGGGACCGGTCAACTCCAACGAGTAGAGCAAGTAACTCAGACCGGATCTCATGCTGGACTCCATGGAGTAAACGTCGTGGAGGTGCCAATATGATGATTCTCTGAACGAAGAGACACCCCTCTACCGATATGTTTGTGTACCTGTGATCCACGTTCGTCCTTTTCCTTCTAAGTCGCAGTGTTCGGACAACAAGGCACCGATCCAGCCGCTGCATTCCTGTATCGATTGACCGAGAAACACGATCTCTCGGAGACGGCCTTTCTCGTCGATAGCTATGACTATCTGACTTCCCTCTCCCGATTAGGATTAAGCGGTCAGCTCGACTACGTCGAGCGATACCTGATCGAAAAGTGGTTCCAGACTTTCAAGATTCGGGTTAACCGCTTCCATAATTCGTGGGTGGGCAGTCGGGCGAGCGTCAGTACTAGACGGCGACTGCCTATTGCACCTATTGAAACTATTCTATCTATTCTTCCTATTCTCCCTATCGATGTCCGTTCAATACGTGGTATCATGTGAAGAGGTATTGTCGCTATTCGGACGGCCGATTCTCGTCTCGAGGGTGTTGATGAGCTACCTCTGTGCGATTGGCGCAACCGTTATGACCCTTGTACATGGAATGGGCGCGAGCGACGATCCGCGACGAGTCCACTTTCAATCGCCCGAGTATCTCATCGATCGACTCGATGCAATTGCGAAACTCTTCGACAAAGACCGCACGGACCTCCTTGTCGAGGCTATTCGTAACTACATTGAGGAGACGACCGACAGTGAGACGTTCCAAGAACTGGTCGCAACAAAATACGACGACGACCAACTTGAGTTCGAGACGGTCAAGCAACTAGCCGGCGCCGAGACTGCCCAGTGGCTCCGTCTCCTCAAAGCGGATCTCGAGGACAAACCGCTCGACATCGCTGCTCCCAACGATGTCGACATCTACGACGGCGACGCAATGGCCGTGGACACCGCGGATGAAGACGACGATCGATGAGCAGCCGACTGAAACTACGAACGGTCGTCGCCGACACCAGCGCGCTCGTCTGCCTCGCCGTACCCCGTGCCGATGCGGCCGTCGATACCGACGCCCCGGATCCGCTCCAATACTTGCTCACCTCGTGTGACGTGTTTGTCCCCTCGGAAGTTGTCGCAGAGCTCCACGACATCACGCAGTATCAGGACATTTACGCCGCAGCTACGAGTAACGTCCTCGCGGCTCGCGGTCACTACACGGCGCGGCTCATCTACGACTACGCCCGGAACGGCTATATGACCACCGAAGCGGCGAGAACGCTGCTCACCGTAATCAGTCCGCATCGAAGCTGGGACGACAGTCCGTACGTCGCCCAGTTGGTGGCACTCCTTGAGCAGTGATCACGCTTACTCAGGGATCAGAATATGACATGTAGTTCCATGACCAACTCCCGGATTTCACCGATACGGTAAGTCTGACAGAAACGGAACACTGTCTACTGTATCCGCTTAGTCGTTGGCGTACAACGAGTCGAGAACGAACTCGTCGATAGCTCGCCGCGCGTCTTCGGGGGCGTCGTCGTCACCCAGCGAAATCCGGCGCTCTCGAGCGGCGTGGATCACGTCGGTCAGCAGTTGCCCCATCTGTGCGGCGTCGACGTCGCGGAAGACGCCTTGTTCGATCCCCTCCTCGATGACCTCGACGATGCTCTCCCGGAGTCGCGTGTAGTGATCGTTGAAGATCTCGCGGTGTCGCTCGTCGTTTCGGGCGTGTGCGAACAACTCGTGATACACCTTCATGCGGTCCCAGTGCGTGAACTCGTCGAATTCGGGCCCAAACAGGCACTGATCGATCCGCGCGTCGAGTTGCGCTTTCGGATTCGCTTCGCTGTCGACGGTGACGCTCCCCTCGTACTGCTCGATGACGTACTCGAGAAACGAGGCCATGAGATCGTACTTTCCGTCGAAGTGGTAGTGGATGACCTGCCTGGTCATGTCCATCTCTTCGCCGATATCGCGCATTCTGAGGTCCTTGTACCCGTGCTCGCTGATCGCGCGGAACGTCGCCTCCATGATCACCTCCCGCGTATCGGTAGACGCGGCCTCCCCCTGGGGCTCGCTCATACACCGCATTCAGCGGCGTGTCGTATATAACGGTTGCCTCGAGGCATGTCCCTCGAGGGATGACCGTGACGCGGGGACTCGGATCGATCCCTCGATCGAAGGCAGCGCCGACCGGGTCGGCCTACTGAAAGTCTCTGCACACCCGATCGCAGGACGCCATTGCGATCGGTGTGTAAATCGTTTCAGCAGAGGAGCCTTGAACCCTCTCTTGGCGATCGGTTTCAGCAGCCGAAAACAGGGCGCGTGTGCGGCAACGAGATATAGGCGCGACGACGGTCCGAAACCTGTCTCACTGGCTGGAACGCGCGTTCCAGTGGCTCGGTAACGTATTACTTCGCGTTCGTCGCCAGTTCGTCCACGTCGGATTCGGCTCGATCCTTCCAGACGATGGTGCGCTGGCTGCCGGTGAAGTACCGGTACGCGGCGTACAGCAAGTTCGGGACGCCCATCGCCCACCAGATCGTCAAGATGGCGATGATGAGGTGGATACCCGGATTACCGAATTCACGCTGCACGAGCGTGACTCGGTCCTGGGTCTCCTCCTCAATCTTCCATCCGGATTCGACCATCGCGGTGACCTCGCGCCGATAGGAGTCGGAACGGTCCATACGGTACTGTACGGCGCCGCACCGAAAAGCGGTTGCGCTACCTTTCGTCCGTGCGTTACGTTGCGACCTGTCCGGTTCGAGGCTCAGAGTTCGGGAACGTCCGACGGCATGTCGAAGTCGTGGTAGTACTCGCCTTTCTCCTTCGAGAGAATATCGAGCACCGCCGCGGCGCCGTCTCCCGCTGCGATGACCGCCTGCCACTTCTCGGCGCGGCCCATCGCACCCGTCGCGTAGACGTTCTCGACCGACGTCTCCATGTCCAGGTTCACGTCGACGACGTCCTCGTCGGTGAACGCACAGCCCAATCCCTCCGCGAGGTCTCGGTTCCCGCCGGTCGCCAGAATGACGTACTCGGCGGCGTACTGATCCGATTCCGTCGTGATCGCGAACCCGTCGCCGTCTTCCTCGACGTTCGTCACTTCCTCGTCTTCGTGGAGCGTCGCCCCGCGGTCGCGGGCCTGGCCGCGCGAGATTTCGAGGAACTCGTCGCCGCTGATGCTCCGGACGGCGGGGTAGTTGAACAGGTGCGCCTTGTGCATCCACGACTCGTCCGTGTCGAAGAGGATCGTCTCGAGGTCGTTCTTCGCGGCGTACAGTGCGGCGCTGAGGCCGGCAGGGCCGCCTCCGATGATTGCTACGTCTGCCATATTCAGAACCAATTAATCTCGGTTAATGTATCTTACCATCTAGTAAAAGACTACGTCGCGGTGACTTCCGGGTGTCGACTGATCGAGAGGTGACCGAGGGGACCACTCACCTAATCCGTTTCTCGATTCGTCGTCCGATTTGGTTCTCTCTCGAGCGTACCGATAGTGAACGGTTCCTGTATGCCGCTACAGTTGCAAACCCTGCACATCGACCGAAGACCGTCGAGGCGATTGGCCGTACCAGTATCGTCGCCGTCACGGCAGTGCCTCGAGTATCTTGACGCCTCTGACTCCTCCCTGATTAGAGAACGAACGGCCCCCGCTGGCGGATCGGATCGCCGTGGGGGCGTCCGGAAACGGCGACGACGCGGAACGGCTCCTCAGCCTCGAGAACGATGTCCTCGCTCCGCCCCGCCTCGACCGGGAGGACGTCTCCCTCCTCGAAGGCGTCCCCGTCGACGGTTCCCTCTCCTGCAACGCTGTAGAGGAAGCCGGTCCAGTCGTCCGGCAGCGACCACGTCCACTCGTCGGTGACGCGGACGTCGAGGTACTCCATCTCGGTGTGGAGGTCGAGCGGCGAGCCGTCGCCGACGACCGTCGTCACGGTCGCACCCTCCCGGTCCTCGGTCGGCAGTTGGTCGGCCGTCGCGTCGGCGTAGTCCGGTTCGGCGTCTTTCTTCGCGTCCGGGAGGTTCACCCAGAGTTGGAGTCCGTTGCAGGCTGCCCCGTCGGCGGCGAACTCCGAGTGGCGGATCCCGCTTCCGGTCGTGATCCGCATCGCCTCTCCCGCTCGAGCCGTGTAGCTCACGTCGAGCGTGTCCTCGTGGTCCATCCCGCCCTCGAGCATGTAGGTGACGATCTCGAACCCCTTGTGGGGGTGCATCGGGAAGCCCTTCTCCGGGTCGATGTAGAACCGCTCGAAGAGGACGAACGGGTCGAGATTCGCGGGGTAGTCGTTCGTGGGGAACGCGCGGTTCGCGGTGACGCCGGCCCCGTGTCGAACCAACCCGCCCGAGAGCGGCCCGTCTCGGTCGGTCGTCGTTTCGTTCGATGCCATACCCGACCTCGTCCCTCGCTACTGATAAGGGTCGCGTAGCCGGAAACGCAAACCAGATAAAAATCAGATATTATTTTCCTATCCTCTGCAGGGGGAGTCTGAAACGGCTTGAATCTTCGATACTCTATATCTAATAGATGTTACTTGAACGCCCTACAGAAAATCTTCATATCCGTCCCGTTGCTATTCGGTACTGTATCATGAGCGACTACGAACTGCCGCCGCTGCCGTACGACTACGACGCACTCGAACCGCACATCAGCGAACAGGTCCTGACCTGGCATCACGACACCCACCACCAGGGCTACGTCAACGGCTGGAACAGCGCCGAGGAAACCCTCGCCGAGAACCGCGAGGAGGGCGACTTCGCCGGATCGGCGGGTGCGATCCGAAACGTCACGCACAACGGCTCGGGACACATCCTCCACGACCTCTTCTGGCAGTCCATGAGCCCCGAGGGCGGCGACGAGCCCGAGGGCGATCTCGCGGACCGCATCGAGGAGGACTTCGGCTCCTACGAGGCCTGGAAGGGCGAGTTCGAGGCCGCCGCCTCGAACGCGGGCGGCTGGGCGCTGCTCGTCTACGACTCCTTCAGCAACCAGCTGCGCAACGTCGTCGTCGACAAGCACGACCAGGGCGCGCTCTGGGGCAGCCACCCGATCCTCGCGCTGGACGTCTGGGAACACTCCTACTACCACGACTACGGCCCGGCCCGCGGCGACTTCGTCGACGCCTTCTTCGAGGTCGTCGACTGGGAAGAGCCGTCGGCGCGATACGAGCAGGCCGTCGAACTGTTCGAGTAACGCGATCCGACGTGGGCATCACGGCGGTCGATTTTCCGCACCGAACGCTGTAACTGCTGCTCGTTTTCCGTACTGGATCGAGCGGTTTCGCTCGCGGCTTCCTTGGTAGAGTCGCTGGCTGATCCTCCGGTATCCGATTCGCGTACGTCGAAAACGGTATCGGAATTACACGAATAGGACGCTACGTGAACGCCACTCGATTGCGGACCGACGGACGATCGATACGGGGCGTTCGGTCCAAATCCGAACGAGTATCCCGCGTTATAAACTTCTGCTATCTATGATCCCGCTCGCTCTCCTTCCGGATACGCCGAGCGTCAACATCGCAACCATCGTCGTCGCAACCGTCTTCATCTGGTTCGGCAGCGGCTGGCTCGAGGAATCCGCGGATCACCTCTCGACGTACTACGGACTTCCCGCCGTCGTTCAGGGGTCGATCGTCGTGGCCATCGGGTCCAGCTTTCCGGAACTGGCCAGCGTCGTCTTCACGGCGCTCGGCGGCACGTTCAACATGGGCGTCGGCGCGATCGTCGGCTCGGCGCTCTTCAATATCCTCGTTATTCCCGCAGTATCGGGCATCGCCACCGACGACGAACTCGAGACGAACCGGACGCTCGTCTTCAAAGAGGCGCAGTTCTACATGATCGCCGTCTCCGCGCTCGTCGTGACGTTCGCGCTCGCGGTGATCTACGTTCCGGTGCCCGACGGGTCGGAACTCACCGGACGGCTCACGCGACCGTTCGCGCTGATTCCGATCCTCCTCTACGGCCTGTACGTCTTCATTCAGTGGCAGGACGTGAGCGATTACGACGCCGAGAACGAGCCGCTCGAGGTTTCGATCGGAACGGCGTGGGGGAAGCTAGTGGTCGGGTTACTCGTGATACTCGTGTCCGTCGAACAGTTGGTCGGCGGCGTCGAATCGCTCGGCCACACGTTCGGGATCCCCGAGTTCTTGGCGGGCGTCACGATCATCGCGGCGGCGACCAGCCTCCCGGATACGCTCGTCAGCGTCCGCTCCGCGAAAGCGGGGAAAGGCGTGACGAGCCTCGGAAACGTGCTCGGGTCGAACACCTTCGACCTCCTCGTCGCAATTCCGCTCGGGGTGATGATCGCCGGGAGCGTCCCCGTCGACTTCGCGGTCGCCGTTCCCATGTTCGGCGTCCTGACGCTCGCGACCGTGCTGCTGTTTACGTTTCTCCGGACGGACCTCGTGATCACGCGCGGCGAATCCTACGCGCTGTTGCTCGCGTACGGGTTGTTCGTTCTCTGGGTGATCGCGGAAACCGCCGGTATAACGCAGCTACTCAAAGGGACGTGAACCGATCGGAGCCGTTCGACGGAACAGTAGCCGAGCGCCCTGATGATCTCGAGCAGCGCCTACTGCGGCAGGTGTTCGACGACCGCCGTCTCGAGGACCGATCCGGTTTCGTCGAGTAGCACCTGAAGTTCGTCGCCCTCGCAGGGAAGCGTGAGCTGTACGCGGAGCGGGTCCTCCTCGACGATCGTCGTTCGGGTATCGCTGACGCACCAGTCGAAGCGCCAGAACGGTGCCGTGTTCAGGTCGACGCCGCGCTCGGAGTGGAAGACGAGGACGTCGGCGTTGTCCAACAGCGTGAGGCCGACCGTCGACTGCAGTTGATACCCGCACCGCTGGCAGACGTGTTCGACGGCGACGTTCTGATCGTCGGCGTCGGGGTCCCGGACGAGATCGGTTTCGACGGTGCCCGTACACTCCGGACAGACGCCGTCGGCGGCGAGACAGTAGTGGTGGCGCACGTAGTGGTGAAACGCCTGCAGGAGTTCCTCGGTCGAGCGGTCGTCCAGCCCGCCGGTGGGGAACGGATAACTCACCTGAATCGCGCCGCAGTCGGTACAGCCGATCGTGAGCGTGTCATCGACGTACCAGCCCTGCAGCGAGCCGTCGCAGTCGTAACACGAGCCATCAACCGGGAAGAAGCCGAGTTTCGCGCGTTCGGTGAAGGTTCCGCTGAAGATCGAACTGACGACCTTCCGGCCGGGGTAACGGAACTCGTAGCCGTCGTCGGTCCGTGCGATGAAGTGATCGGTGAGCTGCTGGAGGTGATAGTTGAAGTTCGCGCTGTCCTCGATATCGACCGCGTCGAAGAGGTCCGTGAAGCTCACCGGGGACTCGTCGGCATCGAGCTTGAGCAGCGACCGAAGGATGTCGACGCGCGTTTCGTTGCCGAGCGTCGCGAACACGTCCGCCGGGAGCAATTGCGACTCGGTCTGTGCGATGGCACCCGGTTCTGTGCTTTCCTCCCCCTCCGGTCCGGTATCCCGATCGGTCCCCTGCCCCGATTTCGTGTCGGAGCCGACCGTCCGGTCGAACTGACTCATAGGCGTGGTCTAGTTAACCAGGTGGTAAAGCCTGTCGACCGACTGGTTTCGGTTCGATCCCTGGCATCGGTTTCCCTACCGGACACGGTCCGGCCCGGAGTCGATCTCGTCGGTTACACGGAGACGCCCGCAGGAACTGCGTCGTCGGGAACGACGCCGTCCTCCCAGCCGCGAGCGTCGTAGTACTCCTCGAGCGCCCGCTCGAAATCGGGGATTTCGTAGGGCAGGTCGTCGTCCGACGCGTCGAACCCGCGCTGGTTGTTGAAGTGACGCTCGAGCGTGACGACCCGATCGCCGACCGCGAGCAACTCCTCGAAGTCGGCGCTGAACAGGCTCTCGTACCGGTCGGGATTCATGTAGTCCCGCGAGAACTTGCAGACGACGCCGGAGTCGTTGAGCGCCATCAGGTTCTCCCGTTGGACGAGTCGGTCGGCCTTGCCGACGGTGCCGGTCGGGTCGAGGGCCTGCTCGTCGGGGACGAGCGGGTATTCGACCGAGTAGAAGACCGAGTACATGTGGTCGGCGCCGCGGTTGGCGACCGCGTAAGAGAGGCCCTGACCGTGAAGGACGCGCCCCTCGTGGGCGGCGAAGTCCATCCCCTTGACCGTCCAGTTGTCGACGCCGAGTTCCTCGTGGGCGCGGTCGATCCCCTCCGCGAGGGTGTCGCCGACGCCGTCCCGGAACGCGATCCGTTCGACGAGCTCGTGGATCAGGTCGTCGTTGCCGAACTCGTCCTCGGCGGCGAGGTACGCCGCGACGGTGTTCCCGGCGGAGATCGCGTCGAGACCGTACCGATCGCAGAGTTCGTTCGACTTCATCACGTCGACGATGTCGTCGACGCCGGAGTTGGAGCCGAAGGCCATCGCGACCTCGAACTCCGGCCCTTCGGTTTCGACGCCGCGTTCGTCGTCTTTGGTCGGAAGCTTACAGGCGAAGGCGCAGGCGGAGCAGGTACCTTTCTTGTACTTCTTCTCCTCGACGGCCGCGCCGTTGATCCCCTCGACACCCTCGAACTGCCGCTCGGAGAAGTAGTACGACGGCAGGCCCTCGATCTCGTTCGCCAGGTCCATCACCGCGACGGTCCCCTGGCGCTTCATGATGTTATCGTCGGTCGCCGCTTCGCTGTGGATCTCGTTTTGCGTCGCGGGAATCTCGATGTCGGGGGCGGAATCGCCGTCGAAGGTGATCGCCTTGACGTTCTTCGAACCGAGCACCGCGCCCAGTCCGCCGCGGCCGAACGCCCGCTCCTCGGAGGTCATAATCGACGCGAACCGAACTTCGCGTTCGCCGGCCGGCCCGATGACGGCGGTCTGATCCGCCGTGATCCCGCGTTCGTCCTCGAGATACGCAACCGTCTCGGGAACGGTCGCGTCCTCGAGGTCCGGGACGGACTCGAACCTGACGCCGTCGTCGCGGACGTGGACGACGACCAGCTCGTCGCTCGCACCCGCGATCTCGACGGCGCCGTAGCCGGTGGCGGCGAAGTTTCGGGACATGAAGCCGCCGGCGTTGCTCGAGAGGAGCCCGTCGGTCAGCGGCGAGACGCCGGTGCAGTTCATCCGCCCCGTGAAGCTCATTCTCGAGGCCTGCATCGGGCCGGTGGTGAAGAACAGTCGGTTGTCCGGGGCGAACGGCCCGACGTCGAACGGAATCCGTTCGTGGGCGAGCCGCGTCGCGACGCCGCGGCCGCCGATGTACTCCCGGTGGACCGATTCGATATCCGTTTCGTCCGTCGTCTCCGCCCCCACGTCGATCGTCAGTAAGGGCCCGCGACTGTGTAGCATACGTCGTCATTTCCGGGACCGCTATTAGGCTTTGTCCATCGGCGATTGAGACGGAATTCAAACATGTCTAATTTAAAATTAGATTGGGATCGAGATAGCTATGAGAAATACGGGTCAGTAGAGTATCTATGGCGCTATAAATCCACTATAGGGAATCAAATAGGAGTCAATGAGATCATACATGTATGAAATATGTCTGCTAACTCTATCATCTATATTTCACGTGATTCTCCTATTTGTAACCGGTATCTGTAGACGGTCTGTATGGTTAGTGTGGACAAATTATTAATACCTGTTTCACTTGGAGTGACGTATGACGGCAGGACCGCCGATCGACGAACTCCACTTCGACGAGGCACCGAACGTCGACTCCGTTCCTGGGCCGAAGACCCGGTCGCTGCTCGAGAAACAGGAGGAGATCGACAGCAGCGCAGTCGCGTACCCGAACGACATCCCGATCGCGTTCGAGGAGGGAAAGGGGGCGACGGTGCGCGACGCCGACGGCAACACGTACATCGACCTTTTCGCGGGGATCGGCGTCCTCAACGTCGGCCACGCGAACCCCTACGTGTTAGAGGCCGTTCACGAGCAGGCCGACAAGTTCGTCCACACCGTCGACTTCCCGACCGAAGCGCGACTCGAGTTGATCGAGAAGTTGGACGAGATCGCGCCGGACGGACTGCAGGGCAACAACCGCGTCGTCTTCGGCGGCCCGACGGGCAGTGACGCGATCGAAGCCTCGATCAAGCTGGCCAAGTACAACACCGGCGGTGACGGCCTCATCGCCTTTCGCGGCGCCTACCACGGCGCGACGACCGGCGCGATGAGCGTCACGTCGAACAAGAAGTTCAAGGGCCACTACACGCCCCTGCTCTCGGACGTCGTCCACGCGCCGTATCCGCATCCTTTCCGCCAGGACAAGACGCCCCAAGAGGCGGTCGATCACGCCTTAGAGGAGGTCCAGGCGATCGTCGAGGATCCCTACGGCGGGCTGGCGAATCTGGCGGGGATCATCGTCGAGCCCATCCAGGGCGAGGGCGGGATCGTCACGCCGCCAGAGGGATTCCTGCAAGGGTTGCGCGATATCGCGGACGACAACGACGTCGTGCTCGTTTTCGACGAAATCCAGAGCGGCCTCGGCCGGACCGGCGAGTGGTGGGCCAGCGACTGGGCGGGCGTCGCGCCCGACGCGATGACCTCCGCGAAGGCGCTCGGCGGCGTCGGCTTCCCGCTCTCGGCGACGATGTACAGGGAGGAACTCGACACGTGGGGGTCGGGCGACCACGCCGGGACCTACCGCGGCCACGTCGTCGGCATGCGCGCCGGGACCCGTGCAATCGAGTACATACAGGAGCACGACCTGCTCGCCCACGCCCGCGAACTCGGCGAGTACATTCAGGGTCGACTCCGCGAGGCCGCCGACGGCACGGAACGGCTGGCCGACATCCGCGGCAAGGGACTGTTCATCGGGGCCGAGTTCGTCGACGCGGACGGCCGGCCGGACGGCGACGTCGTCGACGCGATCCAGCAGTACTGCTTCGAGCGCGGCGTCCTCGTCTGGACGGCCGGCCGCCACGGAAACGTGCTCCGATTCCTTCCGCCCCTCGTGCTCACCTACGATCTGGCGGAGACGGCGCTGGACGTCGTCGTCGAGGCGATCGAACACGAGATCGCGGAGGCAAAGCGAGCCGCCTGACGTCGCCACTCGAGCCCCAGCTATGGCAGACACCGACCCGATCGAAACCGACGGCGCACCGAGCAACGACAACCCCTACTCGCAGGGCGTCCGCGCCGGCGACACCCTGTACGTCTCCGGCTACGGCCCCGTCGATCCTGACACTGGCGAATCCGTCGACGGCGACATTGAGGTCCAGACCAAGCGCATCCTCGAGAACATCGCCGCGGTGGTCGACGAAGCCGGCGGCGACGGCCTCGCGGACGTCGTCAAAGTCACGGTCTACCTGACCGACCTCGAGGACTACGAACGGGTGAACGAGGCCTACGGGGAACAGTTCGGGGACAAACCGCCGGCCCGCGTCTGCGTCGAGGTCTCGCGACTACCTGAGGACGTCCGCGTGGAGATGGACGCGACGGCGTACCTGGGCTAGCCGCCGGTCGGTTCGACGGCCAACCTCCGGACAGCTGACCGAATTTCGAATCGACGAGCGGTCCGTACTGAACATTCGTAGCCTGGATACGATTATCGAGTATCGTTAAGTAGATCCCGCTGGTACGTTTGGGAGACAATGGCATACAAGGTCCGAAACAGGTTGCGCGAATTACGACGCGCGTTTCACCGTCATCCCGAACCGGGGTGGCGGGAGTTCAAAACGACGGCTCGCGTCGTCGAGGAGCTCGAGCGGCTCGCGGTCGACAAAATCGCCGTCGGCCGGGAGGCGATGGCGACCGACGCGCGGATGGCCGTCCCCGACGAGGACGAACTCGAGCCGTGGCTCGAGCGGGCTCGCGAGGCCGGCGTCAGCGAGGATATTCTCGAACGGATGGCCGGCGGCTACACGGGAATCGTCGCGGTCGTCGACCGGGGCGACGGACCGACCGTGGGGCTGCGAGTCGATCTCGACGCGATCTCGATGGCGGAGTCGACGGCCGACGATCATCGGCCGGTCGCGGAGGGCTTTCGCTCGGAACACGACGGCTACATGCACGCCTGCGGCCACGACGCCCACATCGCGATGGCGCTCGGGACGATCGAGGCGATTCAGGAGAGCGACTTTTCGGGGACGCTGAAGGTGTTCTTCCAGCCCGCCGAGGAGATTTCCGGCGGCGGGAAGGCCATGGCCGAGGGCGGCTACCTCGACGACGTCGATTACCTGCTCGCGTTGCACGTCGGCCTCGATCACCCGACGGGTGAGATCGTCGCCGGCGTCGAGAAGCCGCTGGCGATGGCTCACTTGACGGCGACGTTCGAGGGCGCCAGCGCACACGCCGGAAAAGCGCCGAACGAGGGAGGGAACGCGATGCAAGCCGCCGCGACGGCGATCCAGAACGCCTACGGGATTCCCCGCCACAGCGACGGGATGACCCGCGTCAACGTCGGCTACATCGAAGGCGGCACCGCGAGCAACGTCATCGCGGAGGAAATCACGATGGAGGCGGAAGTCCGCGGCGAGACGACCGGCCTCATGGAGTACATGCGGACGGAACTCGAGCGCGTCTGCTACGCCGCGGCGGAGATGCACGACTGCGACGTCACGCTGCGAGTTACCAGCGAGTCGCCCCGGGCGGACAGCCACCCGGCGCTGCGCGATCTCATCGAACGAACGGCTCGGGGCGTCGCCGGCGTCGAGCGCGTCGTGCCGACGACGGAGTTCGGCGTCAGCGAGGACGTTACCTACCTGATGAACCGCGTCCAGGACAGCGGCGGTCTCGCCTCGTATCTCCTCGTCGGAACGGACCATCCGACGAACCACCACACGCCGACGTTCGACATCGACGAGCAGAGTCTCGAGATCGGCGTCGACGTCCTCACCGAAACTGCGGTCGAGCTCTCCCAGCGGCCAGTCTGACCGCTTCCACTTCAACAATCCTCCGTCCGTGATCTTCGTTGCTTCCGGCAAGCGGATGTCATTACCGAATCAAATCCTGTAGAACAGAAACGTTAATTCGCGAGCCACCTGTGTGTGTGGTATGAGTCAGGACGACGTTCCGGCGTCGCTGCAGACGGCGGCGGATTCGGATCGGCCGCGCGGCATTCTCACACCGTCCGACCGCGACTTCTTGCTCGGGCGGAAGACCGATTACAAGGACCACTCGAAGAAACAAAAGCGCAACCGCATCCGGCGGCGGGTTCGAAACGCGATTCTCGATTTCAGCATTCTGTTCGAGTACATGGAGGAACGCGACCGCGAGACGGTGTTCGATCCCGACGACGAGGATCGCGACGCCTACACGCAGGGGATCACCGACATGCTGGCCTTCCTCCACCTGGGAACGATGGGTTATCACACGCCGTTCAAGGACATGCTTTCGGAGGGCGTCGGCAAGGCCGAACAACGCCTTGCAGGGTCGAACTACCGAATGGTTAACGTCGAGTTCAACGTCGACCCGGTCGGCCAGATCGACGTCGACGAAGTCATCGCAAAACTCGAAAACGAGGAGTTCGCCCAGCTCACCGACGAGGAACTCCGGGCGTTCGTCCGGCTGCTGACGATGTCCGACGCGTTCTCGCCCGAAGACACCCGCGAGGAGATCAAAGAGCGCGTCGACGAGTTTTCCGATCGAGTCGCCGAGAGTGCCGCAGTCCGCGACGAGAAACTCGAGGAACTGACGAACTAACGGCCGCCACCGAACCCGGTTTCACTTTCCGTATTTTTGATCTCGAGCCCCTTCTCGTAGCAACGTATTTCCCGAACCTTCTCTCACGATATAGTCGGTTATTGAGGGCTCGACCCTACTTTTCTATTGCCGGTATTTGACTGATTATACAACGTATGGCCTTCCTTTCCTGGGTAAATGGGGGATAGACATCCAAGTAATGCGCGATAGTCCAGTATATCTGACCGACCAGGTGGTAAACGCTATTCGTATATTTGACTCGAGAGTGAGAAACGCTTATTGTATACGGCGTAAATGGATGTGGTATGCCATCGCCAATCATGGCAAACGGTAGGTGGAGTCATGGCCAACCGGCGAGCGGTCGATCGAGTCGGGGTGATACCGGATGAGCGACGCCGAGAAGGGGCCGGTCGATACGTTCTTCGAGGAGATCGATCCGATCGTCTTCGCGTTCGGTGCGCTGCTTACCGTCGGCGTGATCGGGGCGTTCTTCGCCAACGAGAGTCTGGTGACCGAGACGATCGGGACCGTCTACGACTGGGTGGTCACGTATCTGAACTGGGCGCTATTGGTGATCGTCTTCCTGATCGTCCTCTTCCTGTTATTCTTGATCGTCGGTCCGTGGGGAAAGATCAAGATGGGGGACTCGGATCCGGAGTACAGCTTCTTGTCGTACTTCGCGATGCTGTACTCCGCGGGATTCGCGGCGGGCGTTGTCTTCTGGGGACCCACCGAGGCGCTGTTCTACTACGATAACCCGTCGCCGCTGTTCGGCGTCGAGGGCGGGACGAGCGAAGCGGTTCCGATCGCGATCCAGCAAACGCTGTTCCACTGGGCGCTTCCCCAGCTAGCCGTATTCACGATTATGGGACTCGCGATCGGCTACTTCGCGTACAATTACGAGGACGTCCCGCTCCGCGTCTCCTCGGCGTTGACGCCGATAATTGGCGCTGAGAACCTTGACGGTCCGGTCGCGAAAGTCGTCGACATCCTCGCCGTCTTCGCGACGATCGGCGGCGTGGCGACGTCGCTCGGCTTCATCGGCAGCCAGTTCATCGCCGGCCTCAATTATCAGTGGGGTATCAATCTCGGGAACGCCGGGATACTCCTCGTAGTGACGACGATGACGCTCCTGTTTACGATCTCGATGGTGCTCGGGGTCGATAGAGGGATCCGTCGGTTGTCGAACTTCAATATGATCCTGTTCGTCACGCTCATGCTCGCGACGTTCATTCTGGGGCCGACGCTGTTCTTGCTCCTGCTCGGCTCGCAGGCGCTGGGAGGCATGATCGCCGACTTCACGTCCATGAGCCTCTACACCGGTGCTGGTTCCGACGGCGGCACGGGCTGGATGAACACCTGGACGGTCTTCTACTGGGCGTGGGCGCTCTCGTGGTCTCCGTTCGCTGGCTTGTTCATCGCCCGCATCTCGAAGGGTCGGACCGTCCGAGAGGTCGCGTTCACGGGGATCGGCGCGACGTCGGCGGCGACTATCCCGTGGTTCACGTTCGTCGGCGGGACTGCCCTCCGGTACCACCACACCGGAACGGCCGACTTCAGCACTGTGATCGCCAATAACACGCCGGAAGTGTCGGGCTTCATCCTCTTCGAAGCGTTCCCGTTCGGAACCGTGTTCATGATCGCGTTCATGATTCTCGTGACGACGTTCTTCATCACGTCGGCCGACTCCTCGACGCTGGCCGTCTCGATGATGACGACGGGCGGCAAGGCGCACCCGTCGAATATCAATCGGATCTTCTGGGGTGTGGTCCTCGGCATGACCGCGGCGATCCTCATGATCATCGGCGGTGAGGGCGGGACGAGCGCGCTCCAGAACGCGGTTATCATTACCGGTGCACCGTTCGCCTTCGTCTGCTTCGCCGCGATGCTCTCGCTCATCAAGGACTTCGGCTCGTCGTACGGCCGCGTGCTCCTACAGGACGAGACCGTCCTCATCGGCTCGAGCAGAACGAGCGACGCCGAATCGCCGCCGACCGGACCCGGCGGTCCCGTCGAATCGGACGACGACTGAGCCGGTCGCGGCCTTCCACCTCGTCGGCTGGCATCCATTCTCGCTCGCCGTCGGCAGAACCGTCACTGCCGTTCCCGGCCGATATCCTCGCCAATCTATAACAAGTTTTAATGTATGGCGTATACATAATCTGTATATGAATAGGGACGCAGCCGAACCGGACGTCGGCGCCTTCCCCGGCCCCAACGCGAAGCGGTGGGTCGAGTTCCACCAGTCGAACTCGGCGCCCAGCGAGTACTCCCACGAGTTCGTCTGGGATATTACCCGCGAGGCCGACGGCCCGTTCGTCACCGACGTCGACGGGAACGTCCTGCTGGATTTCACCTGCCACATCGGCGCGGCGCCGCTCGGCTACAACAACGCGAAGCTCGCCGACAAGCTCGAGGCGTTCGACCTCGTCGAGCCGATGAAGATCGCCGGCCAGGACATGTACTTCGGGGCCGGCCCCACCCCCGAGGAGTCCTCGGTCCCGGGATCGAGCCACCTCATGGACGCGCTCACCGAAGTCTCGAGCCAGTACGGGATGGACACGGTCTTCCTCTCGAACTCCGGCGCGGAGGCGATGGAGAACGCGATGAAGATCACCCACGACTACCGCGCGCCCTCGACGTACGGGGTCGCCTTTTCGGGGAGTTTCCACGGCCGAACCCTCGGCACGCTCTCGATCACGAAGTCGAAGGACGTCTACACGCGCCGCTACCCGCAGCTCAGCGGTACCGAAACGGTGCCGTTCTGTGCGGATCGGGGCTGCGACGCCGACAGTTGTGACTGCGGCTTCTTCGCCGGCGGCGACTCGCAGCTCCGATCGATGCTCGCACCCGAGGGCGGCCACATAGATCCCGACGAGATCACGTTCCTCGCCCTCGAGCCGATTCAGGGCGTCGGCGGCTACCGGTTTCCCAGCGAGGCGTTCATGGAAGAAGTCGCCGCCGTCACCGACGAGTACGATATTCCGCTGGTCGTCGACGAGATCCAGTCGGGCGTCGGCCGCACCGGCGAGATCTGGGCTTCGGATCACTACCCGATCGAGCCCGACGTCATCGCGAGCGCGAAGGCGCTGCGCGTCGGGGCGACCATCTCCCGCTCCGAGGTCTTCCCCGAGGAGAAGAACCGGCTCGGCTCGACGTTCGGCGGCGGCGACATCCTCGGCGCGATGATGGGGACGTTCACGCTCGAGGCCATCCAGGAGCACGATCTGCTCGCGAACGCAACCGAACGCGGCCGGCAGGCAAAAGAACTCCTGCGCGACGACGCCCCCGACTACGTCGAGGACGTCCGCGGCAAGGGACTGATGCTGGCCGTCGAGTTCGACACCGCCGAGCGCCGGAACGCGGTCGTGAAGGCCGCGCTCGAGCGCGGCCTGCTGACGCTGGGCTGCGGCAAGAAGACGATTCGGCTGCTCCCCCCGCTGGACTCGACGGAACGCGAGATCGAGTTGGGGATCGGGATCCTTCTCGAGGCGATCGAAGCCGTCGGGCCGAGCGCGAAAGTGGCCGATTGAGGGGGACCGTTCGATCGTCGGGCAGCGGCTTTTGCTCGAGTGCCCGTTCGGTACGCCTGCGCACCGAGCGCCATGCGGACGGAGGCGTAAGTAAAAAGGAGGAAGTCCTCACATTCGATGTCGTACGATCAGCGCCTCGATCCGGTCCGGCAACCCGCCCGCGTTGATCGGGATGGTCCATGACTGCGCTCTCGATTCCGCCGCTCGGTCGCCTCCGATCGCTGGGTACGCGGACTCGGCTCAGAGTCGGGTTCGCAATCCTCGTGGTACTCTCGGCCGCCATCGTCGCGAGCGCGGCCTCAGGCGGCCTCTCGACGGCGTCGAAAGAAGCGGTGCCGGCGGCCCCGCCGACGGAGAACCACACGGTCGTCACCGAATCGGGACGCGTCGGCACGATCACCGCGTACGCGCCCGACGGCGACGTGATCTACTACAACAACTCGCGAACGAAGTACTTCGACGTCGATCCCGTCGAGGGCGATCCGCTGACCGTCGAGTATACGGCGACGGAGACGATCCACACGAAGGGTCCGACGTGCACCAGCCCACCGTGTGCGCTGAACGTCATCGAACGGGCCGACTTAGAGACCGGCGAGGTCGAGGTCGTGTACGAGCGCTACGACCGCAAGGAGCTCGCGGCCGAGTGGCACGACTCGACGCGGATCAACGAGTCGCACGTCGTCGTCGCCGATATGATCGCCGATCAGGTGTTCATCGTCAACACCGAGACGGGGATCGTCGAGTGGCTCTGGGACGCGCAGGCCGACTTCCCCCTCGAGAGCGGGCACGCGTATCCCCGCGACTGGACGCACCTCAACGACGTCGAGTACATCGAGGAAGGCGAGCACGAGGGTCGAATCGTGGCCAGTCTCCGGAACCAGGATCGGGTCGTGTTCCTGGATCCGGAAACAGGGCTGGTCGAGGACTGGACGCTCGGAATCGAGGACGACTACGATATCCAGTACGAACAGCACAATCCCGACTACATCCCCGAATCTCGCGGCGGGCCAGCGATCGTGGTCGCCGACTCCGAGAACGGCCGCGTCCAGGAGTTCCAGCGCGAGGACGGCGAGTGGGTTCGAACCTGGCAGTGGGCCGACGATCGCATGCAGTGGCCTCGAGACGCCGATCGACTTCCCAACGGGAACACGCTGATCACCGATACCCACGGCAACCGCGTGCTGGAGGTCGACCCGTCCGGCGAGATCGTCTGGCAGGTCGAATCGATGCTCCCCTACGACGTGGAGCGCCTCGAGACCGGCGCCGAAAGCACAAGCGGGCACAGCGCGGCCGAACTCGGCCTCGAGTCCCGGACGCCCGCCGATGCCGACGCCGATCGCGAAGCCGGCGGCGTCGGATTCCGCCCGCTCGAATTTTTCGGCGGCGTTCTCGAGTCGGTCCTTCCCTATCGAATTTACAACGCGCTGATCTTCGTCGCGCCGGTCTGGATCGGCAAGGCCGAAGCCGCCGCCATCGCCGTCGGACTCCTCTCGGGGGTGACCTGGACCGCGCTCGAACTCGGGTGGCGGCTCCGCGATAGTAGTCTCACCGTTCGCTCACCGGTCTATCGCGACCGCGAGTGACACGTCGATGTCGGTTCCGACCGCGCGGAGAGCAGCACCGGCCGATCAGCGAAATCGAACGAGCTCTCGGACGTTCCGCCGGTCGGCAACTACCGACCGAAGGGAGCGCGGGAGCGACACCGTTTGCCAGATGACGCGCCCGACAATCGCACCGAGCGAAGCGATAAGCAGCAGCGAGCAGAAGTACCACGGTTTCGACTGCACGACCGCGAGCCCTCTCGCGGACGCGGGCACGACGCCGAGCGCCAGCAGATAGAGCGTCGTGAGGAGAGCGAGCGACGACCGGCGATACCCGTGCCAGTAGACGATGCCGACGAGAACGCCCGCGAGCAACCCGAGTTGACCAGAATGGAGTTCGGGAATCGTGCTGAAGATCGACGAAAGAACGGTCTCCACGGTAGCCATAAGTGCGGTGTTCTAGTCGGGTTCCTCTGTGACTTGCCCTGCACTTCGACAGACACTATAACACCCCCGATCGTGCCGGACGGACCGCTCTCGCGGTCGCGGGCCGCGATGCTCGAGCCCTCGCCGAATCAATCGAGCGAGCGCTCGAGCACCGATACGCCCTCGAGCCCATCCAGCAGCTCGAGCACGCCCGCGAGATGGTCGGGGCCGCTACCCGCGAAGCCGACGGTAACCGGGACCCGGTTCGGTTCGTCGACCGGGGTGCGCCGGGCGCGCTCGAGGGCGTCCAGTTCGGCGCCCGCCGATTCGACGGTCTCGGCGACATCGCCCACAGTCGTCGGCCAGCCCGCGACGGCCAGTCTGGCCTCGACGTAGCGCTCGAGTTCGTGCAGGCCGGTGCGAGTCAACTCGGCGTGCTCGGTGAGGTCGACGTTGCCGCCCGAGATCACGATCCCGACGCGGTCGCCCTCGAGATCGAGGTCCGTCTCGTCCGACAGCGCGGCAGCCAGCGGCGCCGCCCCGGCGCTCTCGGCCACGGTCTTCGCGCGCTCTGCCAGGAGCGTCACGGCCGTCGCGATCTCCGTATCGCTGACGGTGACGACGTCGTCGACGACCTCGCGGGCGATCTCGAACGTGGTCTCGAGCATCCTGGTGTCGGCGATCCCCTCCGCGACCGTGTCGACGGCCTCGAGTTCGCGGATCTCGCCTCCCTCGAGCGACGGCTTCGCGTGGGCCGCCCCCTCGGGCTGGACGCCGATCACGCGGATCTCGGGATCGCGTGCCTTCAGTACCGTCCCGATCCCCGAGATCAGCCCGCCGCCGCCGATCGCGACGAGGACGGTGTCGGGATCGGGGTATTGCTCTAGCAACTCCGGGCCGATCGTCCCCTGCCCGGCGACGATCGCCTCGTCGTCGAAGGGGTGGACGAAGGTCTCGCCGGTCTCGTCGGCTCGCTCGAGGGCGTACGCGTAGGACCGCTCGTAGATGTCGCCCTCGACGATGACCTCGGCGCCGTAGCCGCGGGTCGCCTCGATCTTCGCCGCGGGCGTCACCGCGGGGACGACGATCGTCGTGTCGATGTCGAGCAACTGGCCGGCCAACGCCACGCCCTGGGCGTGGTTACCCGCGCTCGAGGAGATGACGCCCGCCTCGCGCTCGGCCGCCGAGAGCTGGCTCATCTTGTTGTACGCGCCGCGGATCTTGAACGAGCCCGTCCGCTGGACGTTCTCGAGTTTCAACCCCACGGAGGCCGCGCCGCTCAGTTCGGCGAAGGTCCGAGACGTGTCCAGCGGCGTTCGGTGGACGATGTCGTCGATGCGCTCGCGGGCATCCTCGACGTCCTCGAGGGAGACGAGTTCCTCGGCACTGCCTTCCCTGTTCATTCTCCGCCCCTGCGGTCGGCGCCCTCGCGGTCGACCCGCGAAACGGGATGCCGCCGCTCGAGTTCCCGGATCGAGTCGACGAGAACCTCGACGCCGTGCTCGAGACTGCGCTCGTCGACGTCGAACGTCGGCGTGTGGTGGCTCGTCGGATGGTCGGTGCCGACGATGAGGTACGTCGCCAGTCCGCCGTCGCGCTGGACGCGGTCCATCAGGAAGGTGGCGTCCTCGCTGGCGCCGAAGTCGGCGGCCTCGAGCACGCGGTCGATTCCTCGAACCTCGCGGGCGATATCGCTTACCAGCGCCTGCAGTTCCGGATCGCTATCGGCCCGCGGCGACTCGCTGACGACGTCGAACTCGGCGCGGCAGCCGTGCATTCGAGCCGCGTTTTTCACCGTCCGCTCGAGGCGGTCCTTCACGTACTCCATCAGCGCCGTCGTTTCACCCCTCGCTTCGGCCTCCATGTCGGCGCGCTCGGCGATGATGTTGCTCGCGGTACCGGCCTCCGCTCGGCCGACGTTCACGCGGGTCATCCCGTCGCTGTGACGGGGAATGCCGTAGGCGTTCTCGATCGCCGTCCCCATCGCGTGCATCGCGTTGTCGCCCTCGTTGGGGGCCTTCCCCGCGTGTGCGGAGGTCCCTTCGATCGTCAGGTCGACGTGGCACATCGCCAGCGGCTTTTCGATTCCCGCCACGACCTCGCCGGTCGGATGGTCGAGGCCGACGTGGACGGCCAACAGGTAGTCCAGCCCGTCCGCGAACTCGCTTTCGGCCATCGGACAGCCGCCGCCGCTGGTCTCCTCGGCGGGCTGGAAGAAGACCACGAGCCGACCCGCGAAGTCGCTTTGCTTGATCGCCTCGAGGACGGCCAGCCCCCACGTCATGTGGACGTCGTGGCCGCAGGCGTGCATCGTGCCGTCGATCTGCGAGCGGAAGCCCTCCGCCGCGGGTTCGTGGTCTTCATCGGCGGATTCCTCGATGAACAGCGCGTCGATGTCGACTCGTAGCCCGATCGCGGGACCTTCGCCCTTCTCGAGGACGGCGACGGCGCCGGTGTTGCCGCCGCTCATCCGCTCCAAGAGGGCCTCGTCGGCGCCGCGTTCACGGGCGCGTTCGATCCACGGCTGGATCTCCTCGTCGTCGGGGACGGCCATCCGATCAGCGGGGTCGTAGGCGTCGGGACCGACGGCCAGTTCGTCGACGCCGATCGCCCGGATCTCCTCGACGAGTCGTGTAGTCGTGTAGAACTCGCGCCACGCGGGTTCGGGGTGGCGGTGCAGGCTCCGTCTGAGCGAAACGAGGCGATCCCGTATTGGCTCGTTCATGCGAGGTACTGACGTGCCCCAGCGACTTAATTATACACAGTCAGTGTTAACGGCAGATACACAAAAAGGATAAGAGAATCGGTGACAACCGTAGGGTAACGCGTCGCTCCGACGCGGGTCACCCATGAGTACGAACCCGGACATCGTCGTTCTACGAGAGGGGACGGAAGGGCTGTCGATGGAATCGTACGCCGAGACGCTCCGCGACCGGTTGCCCGAGCACACCGTCGCGCTCGCGCGGACGCCGAAAGAGGAGCGCGAACTCGTTCCGCAGGCGCGCGTCGTGACCGGCATCACGATCGACGAGTCGCTGCTCGAGGCGGCCGATCGGCTCGAGCTGTTCGCCTGCACGTTCGCCGGTACCGATCACGTCCCGATGGACGCGCTGGCCGAGCGCGAGGTCGCCGTGACGAACGCGGGCGGGATCCACGCGCCCGGCATCGCCGAGCAGACGATCGCCAACATGCTCGTCTTCGCCCGCAATCTCCACGAGGGCTGGCGGCGCAAGCGAAACGGCGAGTGGCGCCACTTCCAGTCGTCCGAGTTCACCGACAGCACGGTCACGGTCGTCGGCCTCGGTTCGATCGGCCAGGCGGTCGTCAAGCGCCTCGAGGGGTTCGAGGTCGAAACGATCGGCATCCGCTACACGCCCGAGAAGGGCGGTCCCACCGACGAAGTGCTCGGCTTCGAGGAAGCCGATATCCACGAGGCGTTTTCCCGCAGCGACTACGTCGTGCTGGCCTGCCCGCTGAACGACCTCACCTGCGGGCTCGTCGGCGAAGAAGAACTCGCGACGCTGCCGCCGAACGCCGTCCTCGTCAACGCGGCCCGCGGCGGTCTCGTCGACACCGACGCGCTGGTCGCGGCGCTGCAGTCCGAGGGCATCCGCGGCGCCGCGCTTGACGTCACCGACCCCGAACCGCTGCCCACCGACCACGAACTCTGGGACCTCGAGAACTGTCTGCTCACGCCCCACACCGGCGGCCACACGCCGAAACACTGGGACCGGCTGGCCGACATCGTCGCGGCCAACGTGGCCGCGCTCGAGGCCGACGAGGACGAGGCATTCGAGAACGTCGTCTACCGACCGGAGTCGAACTGACCAGTGACGAGACACGATGGCGACCGAACATCCTGATTCGACGACCGACCGCGGCGACCGTTCGTCGACGACCGACCACAGCGACCGGACGTCGACGCCCGACGAGACGGTCCTCGGACCGCCCGCCGATCCGCGCGCCGACGATCCGGCCGCGGATCCGCGAGCCGACTACGACTACGTCGGCGGGGAGATCGACCGCCCCGACCTCGTCGCGGCGCTGCGCGAGCGCATCGACGGCGAGGTCCGCTTCGACGAGTACTCCCGACAACTGTACGCCACCGACGCCAGCGCCTACGAGCAGACGCCCGTCGGGGTCGTCCTGCCGCGGTCGACGGCCGACGTCGCGAGCGTCGTCTCCTACTGCGCCGCCGAGGGGATTCCCGTGCTCCCCCGCGGCGGCGGCACCAGCCTCGCCGGCCAGGCGGTCAACGAAGCCGTCGTTCTCGATTTCACATCGCACATGGGCGACGTGCTCGAAATCGACCCCGAAACCCGGCGAGCGACCGTTCAGGCGGGCGCGGTGCTGGCCGACCTCAACGGCGAACTCGAGCCGCACGCCCTCAAGTTCGCGCCGGATCCCGCTGCGGGGAACCGCAGCACGGTCGGCGGCGCCATCGGGAACAACTCCACGGGCGCCCACTCGCTGCAGTACGGCAAGACCGACGCCTACGTCGAGGCCTGCGAGGTCGTCCTCGCCGACGGCACCGTCGCGAACTTCGGTGAGGTGACCGTCCGCGAACTTCGCGAGCGGGCCGATTCCGACGGCGACCTCCTCGAGCGAATCCACGCCGCACTAGCTCGCGTGATCGACGAGGAAGCCGGCGCGATCGCCGACGCCTTCCCGCAACTGAAGCGCAACGTGTCGGGGTACAACCTCGATCGACTGGTCGCGGAGGCCTACGGCGACCCCGACGCCTTCGACGAGCGCGGGGAGGGTTCGATCGAAATCGACGGCGATTCCGAGCCCGACCCCGACGCCACCGTCAACCTCGCCCGCGTCTTCGCCGGCAGCGAGGGAACCCTCGGCGTCGTCACGGAAGCGACCGTCTCGCTCGAGCCGGTCCCCGAGACGACGTCCGTGGCGCTGTTGACCTACCGCGACCTGCTCGAGGCGATGGCCGACGTCGACACCATCGTCAGAAATCACGATCCGGCCGCCGTCGAGGCGATCGACGACGTCCTAATCGGTCTCGCACGGCGGACGGAGGAGTTCGCCGACCTCGTCGAGCGGCTTCCCGAGGGCACCGAGACGGCGCTGCTCGTCGAGTTCTACGCCGAGGACGACGAGCACGGCCGCGAGCAGGTGGCGGAGCTGTTGGCTGATCGGCTGCCGGACGACGATCCGATTCTCGACGACGCCGACAGCGACGACGCGGCGCCGGTCCGCGCCTTCGACGCTCTCGAGGCCCACGACCCCGAGGGGATCGCCGAACTCTGGAAGCTTCGCAAGAGCGCAGCGCCCATTCTGCTCTCTCGCACCTCCGACGAAAAGCACATCTCGTTCATCGAGGACACCGCCGTCCCCACCGAGAACCTCGCGGACTACGTCGCCGACTTCCGCGAGGTGCTCGAGGACTACGACACGTTCGCGAGTTTCTACGCCCACGCCGGCCCGGGCTGTATGCACATGCGGCCGCTGGTCAGCACCAAGACCACGGCCGGGCTCGAGGACTTCGAGTCGCTCGCGGACGACGTGACCGACCTCGTCGTCGAGTACGGCGGCAGCGTGTCGGGCGAACACGGCGACGGCCGCGCGCGCACTCAGTGGAACCACAAGCTCTACGGCGACGACGTCTGGGACCTGTTCCGCGAGCTGAAGACGGTGTTCGACCCCGACTGGCTCCTGAACCCTGGTACTGTCTGCGGCGACCACGACATGACCGAGCACCTGCGGTTCGACCCCGACTACGAGTTCGACCCCTCGCTCGAGCCGACCCTCGAGTGGGACAACGACAACGGCTTTCAGGGCATGGTCGAACTCTGTCACGGCTGCGCCGGCTGTCGCGGCGAGCAGGTGACCACCGGCGGCGTGATGTGTCCGACCTACCGCGCGGCCGAGGAGGAGAGTCTGAGCACGCGCGGCCGGGCGAACATGCTTCGGGCCGCGATGAGCGGCGACCTCGAGACCGACGCCACCGACGAGGAGTTCTTGGCGGAGGTGATGGACCTCTGTATCGGCTGCAAGGGCTGTGCGCGGGACTGCCCGAGCGAGGTCGATATGGCGAAGCTCAAGGCCGAAGTCGAACACGCGGCCCACCGGAAACGCGGTGCGAGCCTCCGCGAACGACTGTTCGCGAACGTCGACCGGCTGAACGCCGTCGGTTCCGCGCTCGCGCCGCTGTCGAACTGGGCCGCGTCGCTTCCCGGCGCCGATCTGCTCGCCGAGAAGACGGGCGGCATCGCCCGCGAGCGCGACCTGCCGACCTTCGCGAGCGAGAGCTTCGAGGACTGGTTCACCGACCGCGGCCCCCGCATCCCCCTCGAGGAGGCCGACCGCACGGTGCTGTTGTTCCCCGACACGTACACGAACTACAATCACCCGCGGGCCGGCAAGGCGGCCGTGCAGGTCCTCGAGACGGCGGGCGTCCACGTCCGGATCCCCGACGGCGTCGCGCCGACGGGCCGGCCGGCCCACTCGAAGGGGTTCCTCGACGTCTCCCGCGAACGGGCGCGGACGAACGTCGACGCGCTGGTGCCGTTCATCGAGGACGGATGGGACGTCGTTCTCGTCGAACCGTCGGACGCCGTGATGCTCCAGTCGGACTATCTGGACTTGCTCTCGGGACTCGACGTCGAACGGCTCGCCGCGAATACCTACGGCGTCTGCGAGTACCTCGACCGGTTCGACCTCGCCGCGGCGTTGCCGACGGACCGCGCCGATCCCGCAGAGACCCTGACCTACCACGGCCACTGCCACCAGAAGGCCACCACGAAGGACGGCCACGCGGCGGCGGTCCTCGAGGCGGTCGGCTACGAGGTCGACGCGCTGGATTCGGGCTGTTGCGGGATGGCCGGCTCGTTCGGCTACGAGGCCGAACACTACTCGCTGAGCCGGCGGATCGGCGAGATCCTGTTCGATCAGATCGACTCGAGCGACGGCGATCGGGTCGTCGCGCCCGGCGCGTCCTGCCGAACGCAGCTATCGGATTACGACGGCTGCGACGACCCGTCGCATCCGATCGAAGCGGTTGCGGCCGCGCTCTCGCAGTAAGTCTCGAGGGCGGCGCTCGGGCGGTGTCTCGTTTTCTTCACCGTGAACGTGCCGGATGGTCCCGCTCGAGAGTACCGGATTAACTCGGGTCATACGGGTTCGTCGCCGTCTCGAGTCGATAGATATCGTCAGCGACATCGAAATCGTCGTCGAGAGCGTAGAGGTAACCGAGTCCTTCGGTTTTCATGTACGCAACGATGCAAGCGTCGACGAACGAGAGGGGTTCGTGCTGCCGGAACAGCGCTTTTCCCGTCGCGAGAGCGTCCGCAGAGAGCGAATCGATGTGGAAGCGTGCGTTTTCCTCGATGCGGTCGAGCAGATCGACGGCAGCACCGTGTCCGGCGTGCGTCGTGAGTCCGTTGAGCGTTTCCGCGAGTACGTAGTCGAGGACGACCGCTTCCGGGAGGGATCCGTTGTCGATACCGCGGAGCACCGGAAGCGCAGTCCCGTGCGCGCTATCCCGTCTGTAAGCGGCTGCGAAGAGGACCGACGTATCGACGAGTGCGCGAGGCATTTACTCGCCGTCGACGCCCCAGGCATCGTGGTCGGTCGTCACGTCGGTCGCTTCCGTCCCGTCGTAGCCGTCGAACTCGGCGAACGTTCCGCTTTTCTGTCGGACGACCTCGACGCGGGCGCTCCCGTCGTCCTCGAGGCGCCAGCGAAGCTGATCACCGTCGTCGATATCGAGTTCGCGACGAATTCTGGACGGAATGTTCGCCTGATTTCCCGAAACTTTGCTCTCGGCATCGACCCGTTCACTGCTCATACTCATCGGTACGGGATTCGATTTGAAAAACCTAGTGTGGCCGCACACTATACAGCACCTAGGGGAGCTGCCCGAATCATGTGCGGTGTCCAACGGCAAATCACTCGGTTTCCAGTTCGCCGGCGAGCTCGTGGAAGCTCTCGATCGTGAGGTCGGGTTCCGTCTCGTAGGGTCCCCATAGCGTATCCTGTCGGTCCACCCAGACACCCTGCATCCCGGCGTTGATCCCACCCGGCACGTCCCACCAGCCCGCCGCGACGAACGCTATCTCCTCGATGGGCGTGCCGATCCGATCGGCGGCGTGGCGATACAGCTCCGGCTCCGGCTTGAACTGGGAGATCTCGTCGGCGCTGATCGTCTCCTCGAGGAGGTCGTCGAGGTCACCGCGGTCGACCATCGACTCGAGCATCTCCTCGCTCCCGTTCGAAACGACGTACAGCTCGTACCCGGCGTCGTGCAACCGCTCCAGTCCGGGGCGGACGTCGTCGAACAGCGGGAGATCATGGTACGTTGAGAGAAGTTCCTCGCGCTCGTCATCGTCGACGTCGGCGCCGACCGTCTCGAGTGCGTAGCGAAGCGCGCAGCGGTTCATCTCGTAGAACGAATCGTACTCGTCGATCGCGTTGCCGACCATCGCGTACGCCAGCGAGCGCTCCCGCCACAGCTTCGAGACGAGTTCGGGCTCGTCGACGTACTCCGAGAGCGGTTCCGTGACGGCCGTCACGTCGACGAGCGTCCCGTAGGAGTCGAACGCGAGCGTCTTGACGGCGTCGGGGTCGAAAGACATCGCGCGGTATTCCCACACGGTCGCGGAAAAAACTACGCCCGCGAACGTCGCCCAAGCCGCAAGCAGCTTCGCCTCGAGGGCGGCGTCGCGGACGTCGTCGAGCCGTTGGAGCCTTCGACGCCGGTGTCGTGAGCGGGTGGTGGGTCGGAGTAGCGAGGTTACGCCGTGAACAGCCGTCGCGGGAAGTCGGCCAGCGGTTCGGCGCCGGTGCTTGTAACGCGGAACGTCTCGCTGATCTCCATGCCGATCTCGTCCGTCCAGATGCCGGGGATCATGTGGAACGTCATGTTCTCCTCGAGGACGGTCTCGTCGCCCGGCCGGATGCTCGCGGTGTGCTCGCCCCAGTCCGGCGGGTAGCCCAGCCCCATCGAGTAGCCGATGCGGTCCTCCTTCTCGAGGCCGTACTGCGCGATCGTTTCACGCCAGGCCTTCTCGACGCGCTCGCAGGTGACGCCGGGCTCGACGACGTCGAGGGCGGCCTCGATCCCCTCCACGACGATGTCGGCGGTGCGCTGGAGTTCCTCGGGCGGGTCGCCGACGAACGTCGTCCGGGCCAGCGGCGAGTGGTAGCGGTGGCGACAGCCCGAGAGCTCGATGATGACCGGATCGCCGTCCTCGAACTCGCGGTCGGTCCAGGTCAGGTGCGGCGTCCCCGTGTGATCGCCCGAGGGCATCAGCGGCACGATAGAGGGGTAGTCGCCGCCGTACTCTTCGGTTCCCCTGACGAGTTGCTCGTAGATCGCGGCCGCGGCCTCGTACTCCAGCACGCCCGCCTCGATCGCGTCGAGGCCCGCCCGCATGGCGTTCTCGGAGATCCGTGCAGCCTCGCGCATGTACTCGAGTTCCCGCTCGGATTTCTTGATCCGAACCCAGCCGACCAGCAGCGTCGCGTCCTCGAAGTCCGCCTCCGGGAGGTTCTCCTGCAGTCGCGTATAGGACTTGGCGGTGAAGTACGACGCGTCCATCTCGAGGCCGATCCGGCCGTCCGCGACCTCGAGTTCCTCGAGGACGCCGGCGACGTAATCCATCGGGTGGAGGTCGTACGGGGAGTGGACGTGGTCGTCGCTGTACGACCGGATGCTGTCGTCCTCGAGGGCGGTCGTTGCCCGCGCACCGTTCGCGTCCATCTCTCGGCCGACCCAGACGGGGTCGTCGCGTTCGACCGTCACGATAACCGCCTGGTGAACGTAGAACGACCAACCGTCGTAGCCCGTCAGGTAGTTCATGTTGGCCGGATCGGCGACGACGATCGCGTCGAGGTTCTCCTCGCGCAACCGCTCTTTCGTCCGATCGACCCGGCGTTCGTATTCGCGCTCGTCGAAAACGTTGCGAGACATGGTAACAGACCCTACGGAGAGGATCATCTACTATCATCAAAAGCTTTTCGTGTATAATAGATACAGATACTGTTTACATAGTTCTGCGACGGCGTACCGATGCCGGTACGAGAGCGTCACTAGCCCAGAGCGAAGTCGTTCGCCGCGCTCCCGCCATTGCTCAAAGCCCTCCCCGATTGGTGGGCCACGTGTAAGTCTGCGCCCGAACCGACGACTCTTCTATCGACCGTCGATCTCGCCCCTATCGGAACATTCCTCGAATAGGTTCGTCCTGTTGGCCTTGTGCCTGCTGTAACTGCTGTGCAACCTGCTGTTTCTGCCGCTGAATCTCCTCCGCCTGCTCGCGAAGTTCGGTCGTATCGATGTCGAACTCGACGAGCGGCTCGAGCGCCGTTTCGATTACGGACCGCGCCGCGGCCGGATCCGGGAGCCGAGGATCCGCGCGGACGAGCAGCAGCGCCGCCGGTACATCCGCCTGATAACAGGCGTTGATGAGCGCTCCGGTCACGCCGCTTACGGCGCCGGACTCCTCCGCCAGTTCGATTCCAGCGTCTTCGAGTTCCGCCTTCAGTTCCTCGGTCGTCGCGACCCCGACGACGTCGCCCTGCTGCTCCTCGGACTGGGCCGGCGCACCGGCGAGGAAGATCGCCCGGCTGAAATCATCGACCAGCTCCTCCAGGACGCACCGACTCAACTCGTCGAACGCATCTTCCGGGATCGGGACGTCGCTCTGGAGCGTCATGAGCTCCGGCTCCGTGCCGCCGTAGACGCGTACCGTATCCTGCACCAGCCCGTCCGTAAACGAAGCGACGGGCGGCAAGGCGTCGGATCGGATCGACCCGTACTCCTCGAGATCGAGCTGGTCGGTGATCCGATCGACGGCGATTGACGCGACCAGTCCGTGGCCCGGTAACCCTTCGATCAGCGTCGGCGACTCGGCCTCGAGGTCGGTCGACTGATGAAACAGCCCGTCGGATGCATCTGCCATAGTTCTCGTCGGAGTACATTGACTCGCCACATATGCTTACGGTACGTTGTCAGGTGCGGCAGCGCCAGCTGTGCTGTTGCTCGAGCTAGCTACTCGCAGCGGGGTCGATCGGTCCTAGTGACCTCCGGAGACGAGATTGAGGCCGACGATTCCGACGACGATCACGGAAATGAAGAAGATGCGCGCACTCGTTGCGGGCTCGTCGAAGAGGAAAATACCGAGCGTCGCGGTCCCTACGGCACCGATCCCCGTCCAGACGGCGTAGGCGGTTCCGATCGGGAGGTCTTGGACCGCTTTCGCGAGCAACACCATGCTAATGACGAGCGCGATAGCCGTTCCGGCCGTCGGCAGCGGCTTCGAGAGTCCGTCAGAGTAAGCGAGGCCGATCGCCCACGCGATCTCGAAGAGGCCGGCGATGAACAGGATGAGCCACGACATCACCCGGGATTTCTCCTTGCTCGAGCTATGGCTTTCGATATCGAAGTCGAGACCGACTCCGATTCAAGTATAAATTTGTTATTAAATATGTCCTGAAACTCAGTGCAGCATATCGATGAGGAAGATAAGAAGAAACCCGACGAAGAACAGCGTCGTCGATGTCGGTGTTTCTGGTACCTTCTGAGCTTTGACGAGGAGTTCCTCGGTCACCAGATAAAGGAGCGCAGCAGATCCGAACGCGAGCACGAGCGCAATCGGAGCGCCCGTAACGCCATCGAACACGAGTACGCCAGCGGTCACTCCGGTCAGCAGTAGCGTTCCGAATCCGGCGGGGACGGCGAGTTTCTTCAGCGTACTCGTCTCTTCCGGGAGTGCTATGACGCCGGTTACCCCGAGAAAGAGGACCTCGATTGCGAGTGCCACTGCAATGAGAATACCCGTGGCCGCCTCCGCCAGGAACGTCACGCCAATTAGGATTCCATCGATCAGCATGTCGATACTCACGGTGATCAGCAGACCAGCAGCACCCGCCATCTTTCCGCCGATACCCCGCTTTTCGATGTACTTACTGAGTCGATGGATGCCGAGCATAGTGGCGACACCGATCGCAAATCCAATGACGACCATGGTTGGGGCCCGTGTATGGACATCTGGGAGAAGTTCGGCGGCGACGGCGGCGAACACGACGCCAGCCGCGAAGTGCTGGACATTACTCTCCATTTGTGGTCCCGGGGTCCGGTAGACGGCCACAATTCCCCCAACGAACGCGGCGACGACTGCCAACATCGTGTACGAAAGCGCTTGAACTAGGGTTCCGGTCATACTAGTGATTGTGTCTCGAACTGAGTGAATGTACTCGCCGTCAAATTCGGGGTGACAAAATACCCCGTCGAAATCACGGTGAGCATACACTTTCCGCAGTGTTCAATACGTATATATGTTACCGCTCAGGAACGGTGGCTCTTTGCGTATTGCAGTCTCAGAAAATCCGACGAGTGACGAAAACGAGGGTGCCAACCACGAGGAGACCAATACCCCAATAGAAGGATGGATACGGAAGATACGCAAGGACGAGTGTTACGATACCAGACGTGATGAGCGACCACCCTATTGTCGTCCGAATCGCCATATCCCGTTTCACCGGCCCAAGTACAATAGTTAACTGCCGACATTGATCAAGACGCAGTCTTCAGCTAACGATTGTTTCATTCGACATTGCGGATGATGAATAGAATTCCAACAGGACCTTATTAGTGGTTGTCAGCGGTTGAGATCACGAGTTTTCATCTCAGCCGTTCTAACAGTCGTCGGCCGACTCTCGACCAGTATACCTCTAATGCGCCGGCCGTCACGGCTGTGATACCGAATACGCCGGCGACCAGCAAATCCTCGATCGTCATCCACGTCGGGGCCGCGTGCAGCACGCCGTTGACTGCCGGGCCGGTGATGAAGGCGACGAGCCAGGACAGACCGGTCTTCGAGGTTCGATCCGT
Source organism: Halopiger xanaduensis SH-6 (assembly GCF_000217715.1). GTDB lineage: Archaea > Halobacteriota > Halobacteria > Halobacteriales > Natrialbaceae > Halopiger > Halopiger xanaduensis. The sequence goes on along the minus strand of NC_015658.1, from coordinate 329,832 downwards.
TTCGGCGGCCCTCGTGTCGATGGAACCGTTCGCGAGTGCGGTCGTACTCCTCCCGGTCGCGCTCTCGTCGCCGGTCCCGAGACGCTCCGCTTCGTAGGGCGTCGCGATATCCACGCTCCAGACGACGTCGTCGGTCTCCGAGAGCTCGAGCACCCGATCACCCTTGGAGTCCGTCACGAGCGTGTGGCCGCCGGGGAGTCGGTCGGCGTCGCGCGGCCACTGGAGCCGCTGGTCTCGCCACTCCCAGGTTCGCGTCCACGTGTCGTTCTCGCGCTGATACTCGACGACGCGGTTGTTTTCCGAATCGGAGACGATCACCGCCGGACCGCCGCGGGCGGGCGGGATGTAGTCCGGATTGTGCTGCTCGTAGAGGATCCCGTACGCGTCCTCGGCGCCGAGCGTCCAGTCGCGCTCGAGTCCCTCGCCCGGCTCGAGAAAGGCGACCCGGTCCTGATTGCGGAGACTGACCATCACGCGACCGTCCTCGAGCAGTTCGACGTCGTTGACGTGGGTCCAGTCCCCGGGCTGCCCGCCGCTGTCCGGATCGAGACCGTCCTCGGCGCGCCACTCCCACGTCACCTCGTCGGTGGTAGTGTTCAGCGCGAATACGCGGTCTCGAGCGATGTCGGCCACGAGCAGTCGGTGCTCGTCGATCCGGTCGACGTCGTGCCAGATGTCCCAGCCGGTAACGGCGGTGTGTATTCGCTCGGTCGAGCCGGTCGTGAGGTTGACGCGCTCGACCGCGATTTCAGCACAGCCGTCGTCACCGGCGCTGTCCGTCTCTGCTTGGAGCCTGTCGGGGCACGGGTCGTACCGGCTCCCCGCGACGTACAGAACGGTCTTCGAGCCGGGCGGATCGGGGTCGACGTCGAAGTAACTGCCGTACGTATCGTTGTGGTAGAGCGGCCGTCCGTCGGTACCGAACGCGACGATAGCCCCGAGGCCGTCATTTCCCGCCGGCGGATCGGTCGTAATGACGGTCGCCCCGTCGCGGTTCTCGACGACCGGCGTCCGATCCTCGAGCGGTAACTGCGTCTGATTCGCCGCGGCAGCGGTCGCGTTAGTCGGTGCGTTGACCCACGCGATCGCGAGATATCCGGCAGATCCGACTACGACGGCTAGCAGCAGGACTCGAAGGATAGTGCGCCGTTCCATTGTCGAGTCGGTCAACTACCTTTGCCGACTACCTTCTCGTACTTGAGAGTGGGCGCTCGAACACGTATCGTACTCGGTGACGATGAGATCCGTTCCAGTTTCGTTTGGGTTCCGGGATGAAGCTGTCATCACCCGCTCGTGAACCCAGGTCGTCGGTTGGCGTCTATATCTTCAGCCAAAGAGCTCTGGAAAATGCCCCAAGTTATTGCTGTAAACGCTCATACAGCGTATTTCGATCGTGAACACGATAAGTCGGTGTTCGTGTGCATATCTGGGAAACCAGTTCTCTTGACGGACGACCGTAGAGGGGAAGGCAGAGGGAGATGAGTGAGGAGACCTCAACTAGTTAGTTGGAGTATTCGTTTAAAGTATAATTATGGCCGGACCTAGATTCGTTCTCAAGGGATTGGACCAAGTCTTCCAATTCTTCGAGACTTTCGAAACGGTGCACTCCATATTTATCAAGTTTATCGGGAGACTGCCCATCCCCATTCTTCGGGTCATATAGGAATATAGGAATATTCTGGCTATCTGCGAACTTAGCCTGATGGACAGTACCACCGCTATCACCAGATGCTCCGATAATTACAGCTTTGCAAAGCCCAGATGTAATTCTATTTCTCTCAACGAAGCGGCCACGATGAATGCCTATTTTTGATGTTACCTCACTAATCAAGGCCCCATTTGACGGTATTTCCTCTCCGAGCGGCACATTACTTTTGGGGTATATATTTTCAATATGGCTCGGAAGGACAGCAATGGTATCTCCATTTGACTCAATTGCTGAACGGTGAGCTGATTCGTCTACTCCATTAGCAAGACCGCTTACGACTGTGTGTCCTCCATTAACCAACTGTTCGCCGATCTCCTCTACGAACTTGATCCTGTGATCATGCGCTTCCCTAGTCCCAACAACCGCGATGGCGTCGTTCCAAGACTGAGGATCACCATTGATATACAACTGTAGAGGTGGTTTTTGTATTCTGAGAAGTTGTGAAGGATATTCCTTATCTAAAATGGATATCACCTTCATACCTTTTTCTTCAACATCTCTAATATAATCCTCATAAAAATCCCAATCAGAGTTATTCAGCACAGAGAGGGCCTTTTTAGCTAAAGGCGCAATGTCATCGTCAGACAGCGATTTTGCCCTAATGAGATCTTTAAATATATTTATATCCACTTCCTCTAATGGCTTCTTCTCATTTGCGTCTCTAAGAAGGTCTACCATTCGCTGGCTATTCAATTTGTATTCATCATTCAAAGCCGCTATTACCATATGTGTGTTCATCTTTACACCTCCCTCATTGCATGGGCATGAACTAATCCATCACAGCTGACTGATCGAGCAATACCTAGTCCGAATGCTCTGTCAACACCAGATTCCTTCACTGCACGGGCTGTATCTGACATTGTAGCACAAGTTGTAACTATATCGTCAATAATTGCGGCAGAGGAATATTCGCTCAAATCTTTATCGCAACCCACGCCGTCACGTACATTTTCTATCCGCTCTTCACTGGGCAGTTCTTTTTGAGCTTGGTAATCCTTTTCTTTATACGTAGATGTGCAAAGCGGCTTCCCAGTCAAATCACTGACGACTTTGCCGATCTCGACCATATGATTATAATCCGCACCACTACCCGACGGAGGTACGACAAGGAGTTCAGTACTTGATAGGAGACCTAGGTTATCAATACCCCATTTCAGGACTTTAGCCATTTTTTCTTTATGGTCTCCCTCTTTTGCTTCAAGCAGTTCTTTAGAAAATTCGTGACCCTCTGTCCTTTGCTTAAAGTAGACAGAGACAGTATATACTCTTTCAATGTGTGTTCGTACTGCATTCCTTCCCTCTTTGCAAAAGTAGCACTTCCGATATTGACCCTGTATTGGCTCTCCACAGTATTTACACTGATTTCTTGGATGTAGAACAGGTGCACCGTCAAATCCGCTTAAGTTCTTCCATCGCCCTTTCACAAACTCATACTTAGTCATGTATAGTGGATAGCATGAAGCATAAACATATAATATCAATCAAACCACAGTGAAAGTGAAATCGTGAGGTAACACCCTTCTTGATCCGGATGGAGGAGATGACAAAGTAGATCTAAACTAAATCAATACCTTGCGCCGTTGTGAACTCTCTTCATTTCTGTCTTAACATCATCTGCGGTCATTTTTATATAGTCCATCGCTGCATCAATATTTGACCAACCCATCAATTCTGATAAGTGATAGGCACGCATTCCCTTCTTTGCATGATACATTGCTGCGTGCGCCCGTAGAGCATGAGGGTATACCTCATCCTTATCGACCATCTCACATTCCGAAGCAATAGTTTTGATGCGACGATTCACAGAGACTCGAGAATGAAGATACTCTCCATTTTTATACATGAATTCGTCAATTAATTCCACTAAATCTTCATCCCAACCGAACCAAATTGTTCGTGCTGCATGTTCGTTTTTTGGTTTCCACCTTTCCCGAAGGGCTGTTTCGTACGTGATATCACGTTTTTCGGCAGAATCCTTTGCTTGAGCCTTACAGTACCCACAAGGTCCACCATCATCACCCATATTACATTGATCGTGCTCTGGAACGTGGATTTCACACCGATCGAAGTCAATCCAAGATTCCCTCATATGAGATATTTCACCTGCTCGAAGGCCTAACTCGCCCATTGTTCGAAGAACAAATTCACACTCAAGTTGAAACTCAACATCGTCTTGCCTTGCAGATGTTACTTTTTCTTGAGCGGCACGTTTCAGTGCACGGTACTCTCGAGGCTTAGGGGCATCTTCTTTAGCGTTTTCAGTCCGTGCCATAGAAACAAGTACGATATTATGATTGAAAAACTTAGTTGAGAAAGATATCAGTAACAAACGGCAGTACTGGTGCAGTAGCAAAATCGAACGAATCTAATTGAGTTGGCGAATCGCTTCGGAAATGGTAAGTCCGTGCTGATCTGCAATCTTGGATGCGAGATACAGGGCCCATTCTTCTTTCTCTGAGCCTTTGTATTCTTGAGCAAGTAATGAGTGCGCGTAGACGATTAGCAAATCATCTTGGGGGTGTTGCATGATATCCAGTTTGGCACTATCTTCACTCATAAACTCTCGTATAATACCACTGCACTTCGTGAGTTTCAATTGGAGATTTTGCGCGAAGGTGAGCGGGGCGCTGTAATTTTTTGACGTTGTCGCCTTGGCGACACTCCACGATCCACCCTACTCCTCATTCACATACCTCGAGACCTACGTTCAGCCGACAATCTCCGACAGCATACCGCCTCGAGCAAATCCGCTCAAACAACTGGCCGGCACCGGTTTCCGAGCTCGTTCACAGGTCGAGTTCGACGCGCTGTCCCGTCTCGGCAGATTCGTAGAGGGCGCGGATGGCGCGCATGTCGACCATGCTGTGTTCGCCGTCGGGTTCGGGGTCGAGACCGCGCTGGAGGCGGTTGGCGAAGTAGTCGAACTCCTCGCGCATCTGGTCGACCGGGTCCGGCCGATACTCGCCCTCGATGTCCGGTCCGGACACCCGGAGTACCTTCCGGGTGTTCGGGAAGAACAGCCCCTCGATGCTCAGTTCGCCTTCGGTGCCGACGAACCGAAGGCTCGAGGCCAGTGACGCGCTGTGGGTGACCGTACACGAGGCGAGCTTGCCGTCGGGGAACTCGAGCTGGAACGCCGCGTGCTCGTCGGTTCCCTCGTAGGCCGGTTGCTCGGACTCCGTCCGGGCGTACACCGCTTGGGGGTCCTCTTCCAGGATGAATCGGATCGTGTTCATCGGGTAGATCCCGATGTCGTTGAGCGTCGTCCCGCCGGCGAGGTCGGGGTCGAACCGCCAGCTCGTCTCGTCGACGGCGTCGAGGATCGTGTCCGACATGTGCCCGAGTACCGAGACGACATCGCCGATGGCGCCGTCCCGGATCAGTTCTCGGGCGCGGCGGGCCACCGGCTCGGTCTGGAGCCGGTAGGCGACCATCAGCGGCACGTCCGCGTCCCGGCAGGCGTCGACGGTCGCCCGGGCGTCCTCGACGGTCGCTTCCAGGGGCTTCTCGCAGAGGACCGCCTTCTCGTGGTCGGCCGCCGCTTGGACGTGCTCGCGGTGGAGTCCGTTCGGCGTGCAGACGTACACCGCGTCGTAGGCGTCGGTCGCCGCGCCGTCGGCGTACTCGTCGTAGGTGAGCGTCGCTTCGACCCCCTCCAGGTCGGCCGCGACGTCCTCGCCCTTCTCCGTGCTGGAACTGACCAGGACTGTCGTCGTGCAATAGTCCGAGTTTTCGACGGCAGGGATCGCTTGCTCGCGCGTCCACCACCCGAGCCCGACCATAGCGAACCGGATCGGATCGGCGTCCGTCGGGCGTTCCCAGTCGCGAGCACTGAAACTGTCGAGATCGAACTCCATGAGCCAGGATTGGCCGCCCACAATAGTTAATATTCATGCATAAGGCACCATCTGTCTCGAGCCCTACCCAAACAGGTCCACCAGAATATACCGTCTCTTACTCGTTGATTCATCGATTTCTCGCCGTCGAAGCGATCGCGCGACGAGTCTCCGTCGTCGCGGTCCAGTCGAATCGGAGAATACAGTTACACGGCAGTGTGTAGAACGGTTTTCTGGTTGATGAGCATCCACGTGCCCGGCTGATGACCCGCGTCCGCCACTCTCTGAGTGGATACTGGATACGTATTCCGTCCTCACTGACGCCATCTCGCAACGAGAGGGTAGTGAGAACGACCGCTAGGTTCCAGCGATCACCCGTGATGAGGCGGTCGAACTATTGCCGTCTACTGACGAGGTACACCGCGACCGACGCGATGTCGAGCGCGCGGTAACACGACCGCTCGAGCGCGGCTCCCGCTACGACGCCGAGGGCAACTTCGAGTACCGTCCCCGCCCGAAGTCCGCGAGTCGCTCGAGCGTGTCGAAACGTTGAACTCGGCAGCCGTCCGAGTTCTGGTAGCTACCACCGCTCGTCATTACATGGCTTCCTGGAAACGAGATTTCTCCCGCGGCCTGATCGTCCTCGCGCCGATCCTCGTCATCGGCTACCTTTGCTACGTCCTGTACGGGTTCGTCGACGGATTCACGCCCGACCTGCTGGTCCCCGAGTGGTTTCTCGAGACGCTCATCGCGAACGAGATGGTCCGCGCCAGACTGACGGCGCTGCTTCGTGTCGCTGTCTCGGGCGGGCTGTTGCTGGGGCTGCTCTATGCAACCGGCTTGGTAGCGCGGACGGCACTCGGTGCCGTCGTCGAACGAGCGATCGATACCAGCGCCAACGCGCTTCCCGGCGTCCGCGTCGTCTACAACGCCTCGAAGACGGCCGCCGAAACCGCGGTCAACGAGCAGACGGAACTCCGCCAGCCGGTCAAACTCGAGGCCTGGGACGAGATCTGGATGACGGCGTTCAAAACCGGCCGCTCGACGGCCGACGGGCAGGCGCTGTACTTCGTGCCGACGTCGCCGAACGTGACGAGCGGCTTTCTCGTCGAGGCCGACCCCGACGAGGTGGAACAACTCGACGAGCCGTTCGAGCGGGCGCTCGGACGCGTGATCAGCGGCGGATTCGGAAACGGTTCCGAGGTCGAGCAAGACGAGGGCGTCTCGATCGACGTCATCGACGCGGTCGATCAGGCTCGCAGCGAAGCCAGCGACAAGGACGACGACCGCGAGTAGCCCGATAGACGACTGTCTGTCGGTCGTCGACTATCGCGAGCAGTCGGCGTCGACTAAGGCGTTCTCGACTCATCCGTCCGGTCGTCTGATCGTCTCGCGTCGTGCTAGTCCGACGGCGGATGCACACGAGCGGCGTCGAGTGACCGTTGCGGGCGAAGGCAGCGTCTCGATGTGGTGCTTCGGGGACACCGTCGTTACGTTCTGGTTATCGAACTGAAATATAGTCCGCGATCTAGCGGTGACTTTTTTCGGTCCGGTCTACTCGAGGACAGAACGCGCTCGCCCGACGTTCGAATCGAGCATCAGAGAGGTAATGTTGCTCGACTAATGTGTATGCAATATGGCCCCCAACTTCGCGGGAACGCGAGCGATACCCGCGGCGATCGCCGTCCTGTTCGCGGTGCTCCTCGCGGGGTGTGTCGCCGTCCCGAGTACCGGCGTCTCCGACGCGTCCCTCGAGACCCGGATAACCGAGGCAACACCGCCGGCGGAACTCGCCGCGACCGTCGAAATCAACCACACGATCGACGGCGAGACGACGACCGTCCGCGAGGACGTCCAGTTCCGCGCCGACGGTGCCAGCCGTATCGAGACCGGCGACGGCGTGGTGATCGTCAGCAACGGTTCCACACGGTGGCAGTACGACCGCGATGCCGACACCGCGCAGCGCCTCGAGGTCGATCCGAACGCGTCGTCGTTCCTCGAGGGCGTGTACGCCCACCAACAGCGGTACGTCGAACGGTACGAAATCGAATCGATCGAAGAAACGACGATCGACGGGAGGGAGACGTATCGGGTCGCATTCGACCCGCCCGCGAACGAGTCGATCGGTCGCTCCGTCACCGTCCTCGTCGGTGACACCGAGTACGCCATCCCGCTGCAGCGGGACGGCGGCGACGTCGACGGTGCGGACCGATCGACGGAGACCGTCGCCGTGTGGTTTGATCAGGACCACCTGTTCCCCGTCAAGCATCGCGTCGCGGGCGAGAGCGTCTCGCTCGAGACGACCTATCGAAACCTCACGGTCGATCCGGGGTTCGACGACGATCGCTTCGAGTTCGAGCCGCCGACGGACGAGAACGGAAGCGAGAGCGTCGACGAAATCGCTCTCCCGTCGATCGAGAGCTACGAGACTGTCGACGCTGCTGCCGACGCTGTTCCGTTTTCCGTCGCGGAGCCGTCGGCTGCGACGGTCCCGGACGCACTCGCGCTCGACGAGATCACCAGTTACGAGTTCCCCGACGAAGAGCGAAAACAGGTCTCGCTATCGTATCGGGGCGACGGCGAAACGATCACGGTGACGACCAGCGACGGACCGCGACTGTTCGCCCGAGGCGGTGACAACGTCTCCATCGGCGACGCGACGGGGACGATCGCCGATACTGACGAGGGTACGGAACTCGAGTGGTCGTGTGGCGGCGCCACCACCAACGGCGACCTGTACTATTCGATCTTCGTCAGCGACGGCCTCGCCGACGATCGACACCTCGCGCTCGAGATCGGCCGCGCTCTCGAGTGTTAGGGTTGTCGGCTTCGGATCGACTGGGTAACCCGTCAGCATCAGTTTCTTTTTTGAAAGACGTTGCGACGACGCCATGTCCGTAGACCGTTTGCAGGTCGTCCGCTGCTATCAGAACCGATAGGGTAAACCGCTTCTACCGAGAGAAAGTAACCAATGAGTTCCACCGGGCGACACTCCGTACACGAGGTGACAGGAGCGGTCACCCGAGCCTTGATTCCGAGCATCTCTACAAACGAGATCCGACAACGCGTTTGCGAACTGTTCGAAGCATCGGAGTTGTACTCGTTTGCGTGGATCGGTCGCTACAAGCCGACGAAAGAAGCGGTGGTCCCAACAGCGTTTGCTGGGATCGGGGAGCAGACGCTCGACGAAATCACGCTCACGGAGGACTCCCCTCGAGGGGAACTAACGAGGGAGGCAGTGCGTACACGCGAGATCGCGATCGGACAGAACTGTGCGGTCATCCCCCTCGTTTACGAAGAGTCACTGTACGGCGTCTTGCAACTGGCCACCGACCGCCCGCACGGATTCGACGCAGTCGAACGAGAACCACTTGCAGAGGTCGGGATAACGATCGCCTGTGCCGTCGAAAATGCGGACTCCGCGACGAAGACTGAGAGTCCCGACCGAACGGGACCCGAGACCGAAACGACGGAATTGTCTATCGAGGCCGAGCAGGAACGGCGACTCTACGAGACTATCGTCTCCAGTACTCCCGACCTCGTCTACGCGTTCGACCTCGACTACCGATTCATCTTCGCTAACGACGCCCTGCTGGAGATGTGGGACCAAACCTACGAGGAGTCCATCGGAAACACCCTCCGAGAAAACGGCTACGAACCGTGGCACGCGGAAATGCACGAACGCGAGATCGACCGGGTCGTGGAGACGAAAGAACCGATCCGGGGGGAAGTAGCGTTCGAACACGCCGAGCAGGGTCGTCGAATCTACGACTACATTTTTGCACCGGTATTCAACGATGAGGGGGACGTCGAAGCCATCGCCGGGACGACACGAGATATCACCGAGCGCAAGGAGGCCGAGGAGGCGCTGCAGCGGAGTGAGGAGCGGTTCCGAGCACTGGTCAACGCGAGTTCGGACGTCGTGTATCGCATGAGCCCGGATTGGAGCGAAATGCACCAGCTCGAGGGGAAGAATTTCATCGACGACACGGACGAATCGACCAGCGATTGGCTCGATAAATACATTCATCCGGACGATCAGGAGCGTGTCGAGGAGGCTATCGACGAGGCGATCCGGACCAAGAGCACCTTCGAGCTGGAACACCAGGTCGAACAGGTCGACGGGAGCTTGGGCTGGACGTTCTCGCGTGCGGTACCGATGCTGGACGACGACGGCACCATTGTCGAGTGGATCGGGATGGCGAGCGACATCACCGAACGCAAGGAGTACGAGCGGAAGCTCGAACAGACCAACGCCCAGTTGAAACGCTCGAATAAAGAGCTCAGGCGATTCGCTCACGCCGCCTCTCACGACCTTCAAGAACCGTTACGGATGGTCTCTAGCTATCTCCAACTACTCAAAAATCGATACGGCGACGACCTCGATACTGAGGCCCAGGAGTTCATCGAGTACGCCGTCGATGGCGCGGACAGGATGCGGGAGATGGTCAACGCGTTGCTCGAATATTCTCGAGTAAACACGTACGCCGAGGACTTTGAACCGGTTGACTGCGAGACGGTCCTCGAGGAGGCGCGAGAGGACCTTCGGGTGGCAATTGACGAACGCGATGCGACCATCACGTCGGACGAACTACCCACTGTGAACGGAGATGAGCGGCAACTCGTTCTCCTCTTCCAGAACCTCCTCGATAACGCCATTACGTATGCGGGCGACGACCCACCGAACATTCACGTCTCCGCCGAACGGCGGGACGACGAGTGGCTCTTTTCGATCCGCGACGACGGGATCGGGATCGACCCGGACATGACCGACGACATCTTCGAGGTATTCAACCGCCTCCACGCCCGCGATGAGTACCCCGGAACCGGTATCGGTCTCGCTATCTGCAAACGCATCGTGACGGCTCACAACGGCCGTATCTGGGCCGAATCCGAGCCCGAGGAAGGGACGACGTTCTTCTTCACCATCCCCGACGAGAACGGTGAGAGAGCTGGGTCCGGGAAAGCGGACGGCGGGGATGCCAGCCACTAGTCGAAAATCCTGACGACAGCGCTATCGTCGCTGCCGACGACGGGACGGTACCGAGTCGGGCGCTACACCCACATCATCGACCCCGACTCGGTATTCGTTCTATCGACCGCTTTCGACTGGCGCCCGCTGTTACGGGGCTCGGCCGGCGTCTCGCATGTACTCGTCGAGCGTCTCTGCGAGCACCTCGGCGAATGTTTCGTCGTTGATGTCGGTCTCGAGTTCGAGCAGTTCGATATCGTCGTCGAGCGTCGATCGCAGCGCGTCGAACAGCGCGTCGTCGGCCTCGGGATCGTGGAAGTCCTCGCCCTCGGCGTCGATCGCCGAGACGCCCTCGAGGGGGAGTGCAAGCGCGGTGGGGCCGGTCGCTGCGTTGAGTTTCTCGGCGATGATCGCCCCGAGTTCGGCGTTCTCTTCGGGCGTCGTCCGCATGAGCGTCACTTGCGGATTGTGGACGTGGAACTGCCGTCCCTCGAACTCCTCGGGAACCGAATCGCGCGGCCCGAAGTTGACCATGTCGAGCGCGCCCGTCGACACGACCTGCGGGACGCCCTCGTCGCCGGCCGCCTCGAGTCGCTCCGGCCCGGCGCTCAAGACGCCGCCGACCAGTTCGTCGGCCCACTCGGTCGTCGTGACGTCGAGGACGCCGTCAATGATGCCCTCCTCGACGAGCGACTCCATCGCGCGTCCGCCCGTCCCGGTCGCGTGGAAGACGATCACCTCGTAGCCCATGTCCTCGAGTCGCTCGCGGGCCGCCTGCACGCAGGGCGTCGTGACGCCGAACATCGTCACGCCGATCGTCGGCCGATCGTCGACGTCGACGTCGGGATCGTTCGCCACCATCCCGACCATCGCCAGGGCGCCGTTCGTAATAATCCGCCGCGAGAGCTGATTTAGCCCCTCGATGTCCGCGACCGAGTACAGCATCGCGATATCTCGCGCACCGACGTAGGGCTCCGTGTCGCCGGAGGCCATCGTGGAAATCACGAGTTTGGGAACGCCGACCGGCAGCGATCGCATCGCCGCCGTCGCGATCGAGGTGTTGCCCGATCCGCCAAGTCCGAGGATCCCCTCGATGACACCCTTCTCGTGGAGTTCCTCGGCGATTTCGGCCGCGCCCTCCCCCATCGCCTCTATCGCCTCGCCGCGGTCGGCTTCGTTCCGAAGGCGCTCGAGCGTCGTTCCCGCCGCCTCGGCGACCTCGCTCGCCGGCGTTTCCGGTTCGACCGTCGGCCCCGGTTCGCCCATCACGCCGGCGTCGACGACGCGAACGTCGACGCCCTGCGACTCGAGCACGTCCCTGGCGAAGCCGATTTCCTCCGCCTTCGTGTCCAGCGTTCCGATGATGACGACGCTCATGGGTCGCCATCACCCGGTTCGACGGCGTCCCCGGTCGGCAGTTCACCGGCGGGAACGACCTCGCAGTCCGGTTGCTCACGCAGCTGTGCCTCCGGCCCCGGCGGCGCGTAGACGGCCAGCAGGAGCAGCGGCTCCCAGCCGGTGTTTTCCGTCCCGTGCTCGACGCCCTCGGGAACGAACACCAACTCGCCGGCCGCGATCTCGCGCGTCTCGTCGCCGACCTCCTGTCTCCCCTCCCCACGCAGGACGTAGAGGATTTCGTCGCTTTCGGGGTGGGTGTGCCGCTCGTGGCCCTTCCCCGGCTTGAGTCGAACGACGCCCGCGCTGAACCGATCGCCGCCGGTGACGTCGGGTGTGTGCAACCACTTGAGGACGCCCCAGTCGAACGCCAGGCTCTCGACGTCGTCCGGTTCGACGAAGTGTGTATCGGTCATGGTCAGAACTCGATCGACTTGAATTCGGCAGCCTGGTTCTCGATGGCCTCCTCCGTCGGCAACCGCTCGAGGCTGGAGGCCCCGAAGAAGCCGACGACGCCCTCCGTCTCGTTCAGGACGTATTCGGCGTCATCCGGCCAGGCGATCGGCCCGCCGTGGCAGATGACGAGCACGTCGTTGTTGACGTCCGTGGCAGCGTCGTGATGGGCCTGTACCCGTTCGGCGGCTGCGTCGAGATCGAGCGCCGTTTCGGCGCCGATGTCGCCCGACGTCGTCAGTCCCATGTGCGAGACGATGACGTCCGCACCAGCTTCGGCCATCTCGCGGGCCTGCTCTTCGGTGAAGACGTACGGGCACGTCAGCATGTCCTGCTCGGCGGCCTCCCGGATCATCTCGACTTCCTTGTCGTAGCCCATTCCCGTCTCCTCGAGATTTTGGCGGAACTGGCTGTCCTCGTCGATGAGTCCGACGGTCGGGAAGTTCTGGACGCCCGAGAATCCGCGCCGCTTGAGATCCTCGATGAAGACGTCCATCTGTCGGAACGGATCGGTTCCGTTGACCCCTGCCAGCACGGGCGTGTCCTCTACGACCGGCAATACCTGGCGACCCATGTCGAGGACGATCTCGTTGGCGTCGCCGTACGGGAGCAAGCCCGCCAGCGAGCCCCGACCGTTCATCCGGTACCGGCCGGAGTTGTAGATGATCAGCAGGTCGACGCCGCCGCGCTCGGCGAACTTCGCCGACATACCCGTCCCGGCACCCGCGCCGATGATCGGCTCGCCGTTCGCAACCGTTTCCTCGAGTCGCCGTCTCGATTCGTCGTGTGCAAATTCCATGACAGATGGTGACAACCACACTTCATCTCTTCAAGCTTTCCTCGACAGCGACTCGTGACTGACTACCAGTAGTCGAGCTACCGGATGCGTTTGTCCGTCTCTTTGATGGCTGGAGTGGCTCGTCTTGGCGGAGTGGTACAGGCAATCTAGTTGCCGACCGACAGATCTACAACACTGACTGACCGAACAGTTAAACGCGAGGTGGACGGGTCGCTGCCCGATATTCCGTCGGCCCACCCCGTCCCTTCGTCAACAGCGAATCAGCTATTCGTTGGCATCACCGCGGGGTCTGGAGATCGATCCAGACCCGTATCAGTTCGGCCGATTGGCACTCTCTCTAGCGACGCCATCAGGACTGGTTCGAACCGCCAATCGGTCTCCGACCGCTCAAAATATCGGTCTACTAGACGAGGAGGGGCTGTCTTCGGGCCAACGATTGGCTGGCAACGACAGTATGTCCCCCACCCCCCTCGCCAGTACCTACTTGCTCGGCCGAACCCATAGTTGGGGTCGCTGACCTGTAAGCCTCTCCTTCCACGCGGAAAGTCGTGTGAGTTTTCCATCACCACGGACGAAGACTCTTATGTGATACTGTGGTAATATTTCCCCAGTGGCGTGATGACTGTTTGTTCACAATGCCAATTTCCTAATGGATACCCGGGAATGGCGGTGAACTTATGTAAGGCCCACGTCGTTTCACCGGTAATCCGCACCTCCTCGTACTCCTCGGATCCGTCCTCGATCATCCCGAAGACTATCGAAACCATCTCATCGGGATCGAACGACCCGTTCCACATATACGAGTCCTCGGCGGTAGCCATCACGAGCGCTCCCGACTCGATCGCCTCGTCAACGTTCGTCCCGGCTTCACGAAGCGCTGTCAGCACCGCTTCAGGATCGTTTTCATCGACGATGTAGTGCATTGTTCCCCGCACTCGAGTCCGTGCGTGATGAACGGAATCACGGTTTCGAACTGCTCATCCTGAGAATCGTAGATGAGTGCGAGATGATTGTAGGACTCGTGTTCGGCTACTGGTTCAACCAACTTTCGAGAACTATCTTTGAAGGCTTCGAGACCGGATTCGAATCCGAGAATCTCGCGTTCTGGAGTTGGACGAGTTGGCTCGTGATGTACACAGGCGGGCCGCATCGAGGTAGTCTGAGTTCGGACGGCAGCGACAGCTACGTATTTGTGAAGGCGTGGAAAGATAAGACTCGCAGTCGTATTCTATCCCAAATTCGTGGAGCTGCTCCCTTCCAACCGTTACTCATTCGATTTGTTGCTGTACGGGTGCAATAACTCTCGATTTGAAGCCCACCGTGATGGAAAAATAGACTTTCATCCGATATATACATTTAGTCTTATCCGGAAAAGAACTCAAATACAGCATTGTTGAATACTCATGTAGGATGAACGACCTCACTGGATTCCAACGCGACTTGCTGTACGTCATCGCGGGTGATGATCAGCCATCGGGCCAGGATGTAAAGGAGGAAGTCGAGCAGTACTACAGTAACGAGATCAATCACGGGCGACTCTATCCGAATCTCGATACGCTCGTTAATAAGGAACTCGTCGAGAAGGGGCAACTCGATCGCCGAACGAACTACTATGCTATCACTGCGGACGGTGAAGAAGCGATTGCGGAACGACAAGAGTGGGAGCGCCAGTATGTCGATTTATAGGGTATATGATGGTTGAGCGATGAGCAGTTAATCAATTTCTATGGTTTCACCGAAGAGAAGGCTTATAGAGATTTCGAGGCGAAAACCCACGGCTTTAGCCGTGGGATGAAGCCGACAACTGGGAGACTCACCACGCTCGAACGCTCGGATGGATATTCCACGCCGGTCATAATTTTTAATAGTATATTGCTCATAACTGGTTATGAATACAGTACGGATGTTGGAGACGACCCGCACCTATGTCGCACGCATCACGAACCACTCACAGGTTCGTGACGACCTCGACCAGTGCGGGTTCGCCGCGTCCAAACTGTGGAACGTCGGCCGCTACTACATCCAACAACGGTGGGCTGAAGACAGTGAGATACCCGACGAAGCCGAGCTGAAGTCGGAGTTGAAAGACCACGAACGCTACAGTGACCTGCATTCCCAGTCAAGTCAGCGAGTTCTCGAAGAGCTTGCTGAGGCGTTCAATGGGTGGTACAGCTCCGACGATGGCAACAACCCACCGGGCTATCGGAAACGTGGCGATCGACACCCACGCTCCACCGTGACGTGGAAACAGAAAGGCATCAAGCACGACGCTAAACACGGTCAACTCCGACTCTCGAAAGGCTGGAATCTGAAAGAGGGACGGTCTGACTTCATCCTCGCCGAGTACGAAACCCGACCAGACGTAGAAGTCGAGAACATCCAGCAGGTGCGTGCCGTCTGGAACGGAGACGAATGGGAACTCCACCTCGTCTGCAAGAAAGAAATTCCTGTCGAAGACGCGCCCGGCGACAACACGGCAGGCATCGACCTTGGCATCAGCAATTACCTCGCCATCGACTACGAGGACGGCCCCTCGGAGTTGTATCCGGGGAACGTGCTGAAAGAGGATAAGCACTATTTCACTCGCGAGGAGTACCAGACCGAAGGCGAGAACGGACCGTCAAAGCGTGCGTTGAAAGCTCGTCGGAAACTCTCCCGACGCAAAGCCCACTTCCTCCACACTCTCAGCAAGCACATCGTTGAGCGGTGTCTCGAAGAAGATGTGGCGAAGATCGCGGTTGGCGACCTCAGCGACATCCGGGAAGACGAAAACGGTGACTCGCGGAACTGGGGTCAGTCGGGGAATAAGAAATTGCACGGGTGGGCATTCGACCGGTTCACGAACCTGCTCGAATACAAGGCCGAAGAACACGGCATCCTCGTTGACCGGGTGAACGAAGACAACACCTCGAAGACGTGTTCGTGTTGTGGGCAGATTCGAGACAGCAACCGCGTGGAGCGTGGTCTGTACGTCTGTGAGTCGTGCGAGACGACGATGAACGCCGACGTGAACGGTGCGGTGAATATCCGACGAAAGATAACTCAGAGTCCCCCGACCGGGGATATGAGTAACGGCTGGTTGGCCCAGCCCGGAGTCTTCCTGTTCGACCGCGAGAGCGGATGGTTCACACCGAGAGAACAGGGAGACTGCAAACCGTAATATCCCAACGCTCGGGAATCCCACCCCTTCAGGGGTGGGAGGAGGTCAAGCGGTTCCGATTTTCCGGTGAAATGGCGGATATCCGTATCATCGATTGGAACGGCATTGCCGCTCCGAACTCGCCGAGCACGCCCGAGGTCCACATTGACTACGGGGTGCCGGCACGAAGGGACAGTACGTAGGCTATCGCTATCGTACACGTCTACTGTAGCGGAGCCGTCTACTCTATCGAGGCCCGCGAGTTTGACTGTCTACGACGCAGTTAACTCTGGGGTGAGAATCACCGGTGGGATGAGCCGGTGACCGAATCGATGATCGGAATGGTGAGGTGCATACCAACGGAACGGCGTGTTGGTAGACGAGGAGGCTCTGTCTTCGGGCCAAAGGGACGGTTGGGTCGGTACCGCTCCCCACACCCCCTCGTCGTATAGCAAATGATCAGTAGAAGCTATAGTCCTGCTGGCTAATTATATTGGTATATTATATCGAGTCGATAACGCAGCGACTGCGTCATCGGAGGACCGAATTGTCGGCCTCCGCGGCGAACGGCGTATCGATCGACGGACTCGTACCGGGTTCGACAATTGTAAGCGCTGCTGAGGAACTCGACGATATCGGGGTAACGTTTGCACCGGATGTTCGTATCGGGCCGAACCGTACGGACCGGTACGCCGTACCGATGCCGAGGCAGCGGCGGGTGAAAGTGACTTAGTCGAGTACCGCTGGGACAAGCGGGACCAGCGGATCCCCGAGGATTCTAGGCGTACCCTGTCAGATTTGAACACGGTCACGGACACCCGTGATACACTTCTTTCCCGCTGGTTATCGAGAGTCACTGCTGGACATGGGAACAGTAGATGTCGCAATCGGTGTCGACGCGGACTGCGTCGCCGGGTGGCTCGGCTCCTACGGCGGCGCAGACTCGCCTGCGGATCTTTCTCGAGGGTTGGCCGCCGGAAACGAGGGTATTCCGCGGATGCTCGCGCTCTTCGACGACCTGGATGTCGAGACGTCGTGGTACGTCCCCGGCCACACGATCGAGACCTTCCGCGACGAGATCGAGGCGGTGGCGGCCGACGGCCACGAACTCGGCGTCCACGGCTACTCCCACGAGAACCCGACGGACCTTTCGCGGGACCAGGAGGACGAGATCCTCGAGGTCTCGATCGATCTTATCGAGGACGTCACCGGTTCGGAACCGGTCGGCCACCGCGCCAGTTGGTGGGAATTCAGCGAGAACACGCCAGAACTAGTCGAAAAGCACGGCTTCCTGTACGATAGCAGCCTCATGGAGCGGATGTTCGAACCGGGCTGGATGCGGAAGGACGATAGCTGGAAGAAGATCCAGTACGACGAGGAGCCGGAGACGTGGATGGAACCCTACCAGTACGGCGAGGAGACCGACGTCGTCGAAATTCCGATCAGCTGGTACCGGGACGACATCCCGCCGATGCTGTTCATCAAACAGCCGATCTACCACGCCGGGTACAAGGACCCGGAGATGATGTACGAGCAGTATTACAAGCGCCAGTTCGATTACCTCTACAACCGCCGCGGCGCCGGCGTGTACACGTTCACGATCCACCCAGACATCCACGGCCTGCCGCACATGATTCCGTTGCTCGAGGAGTTCATCCAGTACGTGCAGGGGCACGAGAACGCGCAGTTCGTTACCCTCGAGACCATCGCCGAGAAATATAAAGACGACCCGTCGGTGTACGAGAGTCAGAGCGACTACGTTTGAGCTGTCCTCGAGTCACCTAATCGGGATCGATCGGCAGGCGCGAACGTTTCCTGAATCGATTCCTCAACATCCGAGAGATCAACGTGGGATTCGAGTTCGGGGACAGCCTCGAGGAGTTGAGCTTTGAAATTCACAGGACCGTGGCAGGCCGGTCGCCGCCAGTCACCGGAATAGCCAGCCGACCCCGCCCGCACAGACCGTCGAACCGCCTCCGCCGGAGTCATCGTCGAATCGGAGTTCGTGTTCTTGGCCACGACCGCCGCAGGTGACCGTTCGGGACCATTCGTGCGTTCGCTCGTCACCGCGCTCGATCACGTACACCGTCACGTCGCCGCGGGTCCACCCCTCCACGGGTTCGGTGGTGGTCTCGTTCGGACCGACGACGAACGCCTGCCGATTGACGCCGTCGTCGACCAGCGTCACGTTCCGATAGCCGTCCGGCCAGACGAGATCGGCGTAGCTCACGAGCCGTCGGTCGCCGTCCCGCGTCGTCACTTCGAAGTTCAGGTAGCCGGCTTCGTCCCGATCGTCGACGGTGTAGGCGGTGACGTGGTAGGACGCGGTATCGTCGTTCTCGAGCGTCAGGACGGGTTCCGGGGTGCCCATGGCAACGCCGACGCCGGCGATTGCGACTGCCGCCGCGAGGAGTACAGTCAGGAGGAGTGCGGAGCGACGGGAAACCATATCCCCGTTTGATCCGGTAGTAATAAAAACAAATCTATCGGGACTAGTATCGGTAGAAACAATTACCGGGAGCGAAGAGCCCACCTCGAGATCGAATGCCCTCCAGACGTCAGCTCCTGACCGGCGCGGGGATCACGCTGGTCGGCGGCGCCGCCGGTGCCAGTGTCGTCTCGCGAGCGCAGCCGGAACCCGGCCCGGTCGCGTCGTCGCACCTTGATTGGCCGCTGCCGCGGTACGACCCCGCCGGTACCGGATACAATCCCGACGCGTCGGGACCGGCTAACGACGTGCGAGTCGCATGGGCCCACGACGCACCAGCGTGGTTCCGCGGCGCCAGCGCACCCATCCGCCTCGGCGACACGCTCTACGCGATCGGACACGGACTGCTGGCGCTCGCGGTCGACGGCGGCGAGCGACGGTTCGGCAACCCGGGACCGTACACTTCGAGCGCGGCTGCGGCGACGGCGTCGTCGTACCGGACGCTCACGCTGGCGGTGACGGCGACGGGCGGCATATACGGCTTGAACGCCGGCGGCGGGCTCGAAGTGCCGGGGCTCGACCGCGCCATCGGCAGCCGACGCTGGACGGGACCGGGATCCGGTCGGTACCGATCGACGATCGAGCACCGACCGACCGTCGATCCCGTCGCGGTCGACGGCACGGTGTACGCGCCGGTCCCCGGAACCAACGACGTCGCGGCGGTCGATGCCGACAGCGGGTCGACGCGCTGGTGCGTCACCGTCAACGACGACGAGACTGTCGGCACCTCGTTCGGGCAGCCGACGGTCCGCGACGGCGCGCTGTTCGTCGCGAACTGGCCCGGCCAGGTGTTGGCCTACGACTGCGAGGACGGCACGGAATTGTGGCAACGGGAGGCAGCGCTCCACGACGACGTCGATCACATGCGACTCTGTTCACCGGCGACGGACGCGAGGGTCGTCGTCACGACGCGACACGGGGTTGCGCTCCTCGAGGCCGACACCGGCGATGTACTCTGGTGGCGCGACCTCGAGGGGAACGCGGTCGACGGAGCGGCCGCGGTCGCCGAGGGGACGATCTTCCTGAGCGACGGACGCGAGCGCTTTCACGCGCTCGATCTCGAGACGGGCGAGTCGCTGTGGTCGGTCCCGTTCGACGGGGAGACGACGCCGGTCGTCGCCGACGGGATGGTCTACGCCGTCGAACGGGACGCGGCGCTGGTCGGTCTCGACGCTGAGACGGGTGACGAGCGGTTCAGATACGAGTCGCCGGAGGTGCCGCTGTCGACACCGATCGTCGGCGACGACCGACTATACGCGGTCGCTCGAAGTCGGGTTATCGCACTGGAGGAGACGCCATGAGCCGCGATCGAGAGTCTCCAATCGAGGGCGCTGATGATCCGAATCCTGAGGCGACTGCGGCCGACTCCGGATCGACGACGCTCGATTCCGAGACGACTGTACCCACATCGAGACCGACTGCTGCCGATCGCAACGGGGACGCCTCGAGCGGCCGTCGGTCGCAGTCGCCGCTCGATGATCCAGTCATCCACCCTCGAGACAGCGATCCGACCATCCTCAGAGCCACAGGATCCCGACTCCGCGACGATCCGAGGCTGTGGCTGCCGTTTTTCCTCGCAGGCTGTCTCGCCCTCGTCGCCGATCTGCTTCGCGAGCACGATCCGCTGCCCGCCACAACGGGGATCGAGGAGTCGACGCTCCACGCCTCGTACGCGATCTATCCGACCGGGACGTTCGTCACGGAGCGGCCACTGGGTGCGCTCGTCGACCTGCAACCGCCGTTGCTCGGCTACGCCCTGGGGCTTGAGCTCATCGTCCTCGCTGCGATCGTCGTCGCGGGCTGGGAGACGATGCGGCGCGCGAGCGACGCCCCGTTCCACCGGCGACGGTTCCTCGTGTACGCAAGCGGCGTTGGCTTCCTTACGGTTTTCGTCGAGGTGGCCGCCGCGATGGGACTCGAGTACAGCACTGACCGTCTCCTGGTCGGACTGGCGCTGCTTGCGGGGCTACTGTTCGTGGCCGTCCGCCTGTTCCTGGTGCCGGTGACCCTGCTCCGTGAGGGCGGTGTTCTGCAGCCGGTCAGCGTAAGTTGGCGCTCCTCGAGGGGATACGGGACCGCGATTGCCGGCGTCGTACTCCTTGTCGGGATCGGCTCCTGGGCGCTGGCGCAGGTTCCCGTCATCGGCTCACTCTGCAGTACGACTGTCGCCGGGACCGTCCACGCCGTCTCGCTCGTCGTCGTATACGAGCGGTGTGTCAACGCATGAACCGCACCGGGCTTGACCCTGAAGCAGTTCACCTGTAGAACGGCATTCAGCGCTACTGCCACTGTGCTAAATCATAACAACCACAATCGATAATCAGTATCTATGGAAGTTCAACCGCTTGACGATGGTGAATCAGCACCGGACTTCGAACTCCCAGGCGTGACCGGCGGAGAATACGCGACGGTCAACTACAAGACCTATACGCTCGAAGATTTCGACGCTTCGGCACTCGTCGTAGTCTTTACCTGCAATCACTGCCCTACCGCACAAGCCTATCAGGACCGCATCAAAGCGATCCAGGCGGACTACGACGACGCGGATGTTGTGGCGATCAATTCGAATAATACGATCGAGGAGTACGCCGGTGGGAACGAATACTATCCGACGGACTCGTTCGAGCATATGAGCGCGAGAGCCGACGTTGCGGACTTCAACTTTCCGTATCTTCGAGACGAATCCCAGGAGGTCGCAAAGTCGTACGGCGCGCAGTGTACGCCCCATGCCTTTGTCTTTGATGAGGACCGCGAACTAGTCTACCAGGGCGCGATTGACGACGACCGCGAGGGCGAAGACGTTTCCGAGCAGTACGTTCGAGACGCAATCGACGCCGTCCTCTCAGGAGAGGAGTATCCGATCGAAACCATTTCACCGATGGGTTGCTCGACAAAGTGGCGAGGTGTAGAGTAAGCTACCCTACATTTAACCGAAGATAGGTCGGACCCACAACGTAATAGCTAGAGATATCCGAGAATTAGTCAGAGATCGGCTGAAAAGAACAGATTCGGCTTGTAGTCTAGCTTTTCGAACTGGATTCGTTGGTTGCTTGACCTCCGCCTGAAGACAGAGGTATCCGCTATCGGGCTGTATCGTTGTACTCACTCTCGTCAGGGTCGGCCTGGTTCTAGAGCGTCCGATGTGGATCGATACGAACGGGCGCTCGAAGACGACGCACAGTAGCACCGTTGAGGATGCCCACGGACCGACTACAGTCAGGACCGCGACGACGGACCCGATGCCACACGTGGCCGTGGCGGTACTCCCCCGTCGATCGAGCGGTTTCAAGTCCGTCGTGTAGATTGGCAACGCGAACGTTTCGACGAACGTGTCGACATCTGCGACCGGACGGAGATACCTTCTTGATTCGGACTCTTCTCAGCCGGTCATGACGGCGATCGTTCGCGTCTCGAGCAATCGATCCGGGAGCCGGTCAGCAACAACCTCGATATCGCGGAGTTCGGACAGGGGACTCGACCACTGCGGCTCGTTGCGGAGGAAGTCGTACAAAACTCCCACGTAGGGATGACCGACTGTGACGGGCGCTGGTCCGTGGCCAGCAGAATCCCACAGCTTCAGTCGTGGGGGAAGTCAGAGGATAGGAAACGGTGGTGTGGTGTTGCCAGTAACTCTGTCATGCCGACTGGGTTATTTGACGGCATCTGCCAGTTCCGGCGGGAGATTCGGGACGTCCGCCTTCCGCTCTTCGGAGAGGTACATCATCCACTCTACTTTCTGCAGTAGGTCCTCCCTAGAGAATTCGTCCGATTCTCGATCGTAATCGTCGAGTAGCAGGTGCGTATTGTTCCGAAATCGTATTTTGGAAACGTCGCTCTCCACATCGCCGACGTAGAACGCGAATTTAGCGGTTCCCGAGGCGGGGATGACCGGCTGTTTGACCTGCCACTCCCCCGGAAAATAGCTGTTCCTCGAGAATCGCATCTCCTGGGTGTACGAACGGCCGCGGTCATCGTAGACGGTGAAATCCTCCCAGGGATGCAAGGAGAGATCGTAATCGACGAGATTCGTGAATTCGAACGCGAAGAACGGGCCGTCGAACGCCGTCGGCTTTTGCACGGCAGGGTCCGACGACGTGACCCACTCGTATCCGACGAGGTCTGCCCTGAAGAGTTCGCATTCGGCGACGATAGTCGTCTGAGATTGAGATTCAAATGTGCTGATGCTCTCAGTGTACGGGTGGTTCTGGATTTCGTCCCCGTCCGCGTAGGTTGCGACCAAATCTTCGGCGGACATCTCGCCGACCAATCGCTGCAGCGTTTTGCCGTCAATCAGCTTGATATTGAAATCGTCGGCGATAACTTTGGCCTGGTTCGTGAATTCGCTCGTCGTGATGACGACGACTTCGTCGACGTTCTCTCGCTGCTTTAGCGAGGCGTATTTCTGTAACTCGGGTCCGGAGACTGAGTTGGTGTCGCGATATCGCTTCGTCTGGATGAGAACCTTCTTCGGATACGGGAACGCTTTCGTGGCGATCACGTCGATTCCTTTATCACTCGATTGGGACGTTACGTCGGTGTTCCACCCGCGACGAGCCCAGAGATCGGCGATGAAGTGTTCGAATTCGTGGCCGTCTAACTGCTGGAGAAGTTGAAGGATAGAAGCCGCCGATCTTCCCTGACCCATAACGCTGTGAGCATCATCGCCACGGTGGCAAAAGATTTCGTATTCCGGTTAATCGCAAGAATGCAGCCGGTATGACAAGCGCTACTGCAACGAGTACGACACGTGTTCTGAACGAACCCATACAGCCTTCAATTCGATTGTACTAGCGTCACCAGTCATTCCAACCGCTCGAGCGCTGGACGTGACGGTTACGCTCGGTCCGCGTAGTCGGCGCCTA
Source organism: Halopiger xanaduensis SH-6 (assembly GCF_000217715.1). Classification (GTDB taxonomy): domain Archaea; phylum Halobacteriota; class Halobacteria; order Halobacteriales; family Natrialbaceae; genus Halopiger; species Halopiger xanaduensis. The sequence goes on along the minus strand of NC_015658.1, from coordinate 306,180 downwards.
CGCAGACACGAAGCGCGCCCGGACGAACCCCGATTTCGACGGCGTCGTGCGTTTGCGGTTCCCCGTCGAGGCTGAACTCGATCGGGACATCGTCCAGGGCGACGACTTCGACTGCGGTCGCCTCGATCGTCGCGACGCGGGACGACTCCCGCCGAACGAGTCGTTCGATCGCCCCGGCGATCGCGTCCGTCGGCGACACGCGGTCGACGATCGTCACCTCGAGCCGTCCGTCCTCGGCGTTCGCCGGTTCGTTCCCGCCGACGAACCGTCGGAGGTTGCCGATCAACAGACACAGGGCCTCGCCCCGCCAGACGTACGCACCGTCGTCGGTTCGGACCGCGACGCTCGCCTGCAACCCGTCGAACTCGCGGACCGTTCGGATCCCCTCGACGGCGAACGCGAGCTCGCCGAGACGGGACTTGAGCCCCCCGGACGCGGCCACGCTCGCCGCGGCGGGGAGCCCGGCGATAGCCGACATCACGAACGGTTCGCCGTCGGCCGTTCCTAGATCGAGTCGCCGCACGTCGCCGCGGCGCGCGGCGTCGAACCCGTCGCGAACGGAGTCGATTCCCAGCCCCGACGCGTAGATGTTCGCCGTGCCGGTCGGGATCACACACAGAGTCACGTCCTCGAGCGCGTCGGCGGCGACGAGTCCCCGAACGACCTCGTTGACCGTTCCGTCGCCCCCGCAGGCCGCGAGCAGGTCGACACCGTCGGCGGCGGCCGCCTCGGCCAGCTCGGTCGCGTGGCCGGCCCGCTCCGTCTCGACGACCGGAAACCCGTACTCGGCAGCGAGCCGTCGTACGCGCTCGACGTGGTCGCCGTCGCCACTCGTGGGGTTCAACACGAGCCGCCGCTCGGGGTTGGCGCCGATCTCGGTCTCGCCGATCCGATCTCCCTCGAGCGGCTCGTCCGTGGGCCGGGCCGTCGCGCCGCTCGCACCGCCGCTGCTGCGGGTCATCGTGGAATCGAACGGGCGTCCCGTCAAAGAAGGCTGGCCCGGACGCCGCCGGCACCGACCGCCGGGTTGCGTATTCTCCCCGAAGCGACATCACCGTCGTCGTCCGTCCACTTCATGCTCGAGACTGCTGCGATTTGCTCGAGGCTTCAGGATCGAGTGCGAACGTGACGGGTTAACCGGGAGTTCCGTTGGCGGACCGGCGGGTTGTGGTCGATCGTGCGAGTGGAGGAACGATCGATTAGGTTTGGACGGTTGCTTTTCGGTGACGACTACGCGAGGTGACGGTCACCGACCACGAGCGGTTGCCGGTAGAGGATTCAACCGTGTTCAAAGCGTAGGGGAATTTCGTACGGATCTTGCGACCGGGTACGCGATCACGGCTCGTTACGACCGCCAATCCACAATGTCATCACAGTCTCTCGAGACGGCTGACGGCTCCAGTACTGCTCAGTCAACCACAGTGCGCATCCGCTCGGTGCTCGAAGCCCGCGGTCGAGACGGTTCGCTGGCGATGCTCGCCGGCGGCGCGACGCTCGCGTCGGCGCTGACGGCGGGTCGGAAGACCCAAAGCCGTGCGACGACGGCTGTGCTGGCCATGGCCGGCGCCGGACTGGTCGGTTTCGGTGCCCGCCAGCGACAGGTTGTGCGGGGCAAGGATGCCGTCGAAACCGGCGCCGACGCTCGACGGGACGAGGCCGGGGAAAAGCGGGTCTCAGACGACGCGCATATCGAAGCAGCAGGGGATCTCGGCGCCCAGCGAAACGCCGACGAGTCGGCGAGCGTCTACCAGTCAGAGACGGAACCGAATCCGAGAGGGATGTCCGACAGGTCCGACGTTGAAACCGACGATCAAGGGGACGAAAATAGCGACATTCGATTCGTCGAGGGTGAACAGGGCGCCCCTCACCGAGAGACGCACCTCGAGGACGAGACCGCCCACGACCCGCGGTTGCACCCTCATAACGACGACGAACCGACTGAGATCGACCTCTCGGAGGCGGCAATGGCTGACGAAGCCAGCGAGGCGGCGGGTCCCCATCCGGAACAGGCGTATCCGGCCCTCGAAGGAACCGATCCCGAACCGACCTCGGATAAGGCCCCGGAGCGAACGGGCGAAGGAGCCGTCGCACCGGCCGACTCGAGCAGCGACGAGGGAGACGATGACAATGAGCGTTCGGACGAATCGGACGACGGATTCGAATCTCGAAGCGACGAGGATGAGCGAGGGACGTCCAATGACGAGTAACGACGGGCGTGTGAACGAGGCGTTCAGTCCACCGGCCATTGTCGAATGTCTGACTCGGCGAGGCCGAGCAACGTCCGCCGGCGTTCGTTCAGGTCACGACCGCCGCCTCGAACTGCCGATCGAGAACGGTCGACACGTCCGCATCGCGAAGCGGTTCGAGATCAGCCGTGGGCGGGGTGCCGGACGCCGGCTCGATGAACGCGCTCTGGAGCGTCTGTAGGTAACTCTCGACGCTCGAGCGCACGTTCGTGACGACGAGAAGGAGAACGCCGAGACCGAGATAGAGCACGTTCACGGAACGTCCACCTTGACGACGGCGTCGGTCCGTCGGGGCAAGACGCGTCCGCTCGTCTCAATGCGGCCGACACCGGCCGATGCAGTCGCGTTCGAGCGTCCCATCTTTCGTTCGACTTCGGTCTCGACGCCCAAAATGCTCCGTAGTGAGTCTCCGCACACACGTACGGCGACGTATAGTTCGAGGTCCCTTGGTCGCGTTAGGGCACGATCCGTGTCCCGCCTTCGTCGGTTCGAACAACAGGAACTACGATCTTCGGGCGTGGCTCGAGAACTGTAATAGGAGTTCGGCCTAGGAGCGTCGTACCCATAGTCTCCACAGTAACAGTCAGCGGAAGTACCTGTGGAACCACTATCTGTCCACCTCACGTATCTTCGATCGATGGTCAACGCCTTCTGGCTCGATCGCGACCTTGTGCGAACCGCGACATGGCTTGTTGATCGCCACGTCACCAGCAGCGTCTTCGAGTGTTCGATGGTGTTGACGACCGCGGTCCAACTGAACGGGTACCCCGAGTCGGACGACCTGTACTTCACGCACCCGGATAACCCACTGACCGGTTGGGCGGCCCGCTCGCTCGCTAACTGGGAGTACTTGCGCGACTACACTGAGGCAGCTCACGAGGAGTGGCGCTATCGATGGGACCACGAGCCTGCGGACTATCATGGCTCGTGGGCCGTCGTTCGATCGCTGGACGACGAGCACGTTCGCGACCTTGAGTGGCCGACGGTGGGACGGGAGGACCCACCGCAATTAACGGGAGAGTGGACGGCCGACGACTACGTCGACGCCTACCGCTACTACTATGCGAACGAGAAACGGCCCCTGTTCAGCTGGTCGAAGGATCGATCGATGCCGCCGTGGATTTCCGAGTACGCCGTCGACGACGCGGCATCGAGGTGACCGGCAGACGGAGAATCGCCTGCCCGGCGGACGACTCCTCGGCGCAGTCTTCTTCCTCGTCGTACTCCTCGCCAGCCTCACGAGTCTGGTCAGCATGCTTGAGATCCCAGTCTCGTTCCTCGTCGACGAGTTCGACCTTGAGCGGTCGACGGCGATCTAGGGGTTATTCGCGCTGGTTGCAGTTACCGGCGGCGTGAACGCGTCAATCCTGCGGTGTTTACAGCGGGGCAAGGCGAAAGCCCACCTGCTTTAGCGGTGGGATGAAGCCGACACAGGATTTACCAACCACCGGCCTGACCGCCGGCAGGATATTCACTGAGAAATCCAACTCTTTACAACAATCACCGAACACGACTCAGGTATGGCGAATCGGGTCGTGACGCGCACCTTCAAAGCGAGTTTCCGTAATCAGTCACAGGTGCGTGCCGATCTCGATTCGCTCGCGTTCGCCGCCTCCAAACTCTGGAACGTCGGCCGCTGGCACATCCAACATATCTGGAACGCTACCAGTCACATCCCAGATCACAATGAACTCACGTCATACCTCAAACGCCACGAACGCTACAGGGACCTGCACTCACAGTCCAGTCAGCGAGTTCTCCAAGAGCTCGCTGAAGCGTTCAACGGCTGGTACGCCAGCAACGATCCAGACGATAACCCTCAGGCTATCGGAAACGAGGTGACGAGCATCCCCGGTCCACGGTCACGTTCAAGCAGAAGGGCTTCAAACTCGATGCTAAGCATGGATACGTCCGTCTCAGTAAAGGACGGAATCTGAAGGAACACCGAAGTGATTTTGTTCTGTGTTCGTACGAAACTAGACCGGACGTTGATCTTGCCGACGTTGAGAGTGTCCAGCAGGTCAGAGCCGTCTGGAACGGCGATGACTGGGAACTCCACTTCGTCTGCAACGTCGCCATTGAGCAGTCAGAAGTCCTGGGCGAGAAAACAGCTGGCATTGATCTCGGCATCAGCAACGTGGCTGCCGTGTCGATCGGTGATGAAACGCTGCTCTACCCAGGAAACGCCGTCAAAGAGGACATCCACTACTTCCGCCACGTCGAATACGACACGGAAGGTGAAGCCGGCCCATCGAAGAAAGCTGAGTGGGCGCGGAAGAAGAAAGATCGACGCCGGAAGCATTCACTCCACGCGTTGACGCGAGACATCGTCGAGCAATGTGCCGATCGCGGCGTCGGTGAAATCGCTGTCGGGCACCCGAAAGATATCCGTGATGACGCTGAATGGGGACGCCACGGGAACAAGAAGATCCACGACTGGCCGTTCGACACGATCATCAACATGATCGAGTACAAAGCCGAGGAACGCGGAATCAGCGTGACCCGAGTTGATGAAGCTGGGCACCGAACATCGAAGACGTGCTGTGCATGCGGAATGAAAGCCTCGGCGAATCGTGTGGAACGTGGGTTATACGTCTGTGATGATTGTGGGTTAGTGGCGAACGCAGATCTGAACGCAGCAGAGAACATGCGAGCAACGGTAACTCCGAGTCCTGCGAAGGAGAGGAGTAACGGCTGGTTGGCGCAGCCAGCAGTCCGTCTGTTCGATAAATACACCGGCGTAGTAGCCGGCCGAGAACAGGTTGCTGACTGCAAACCATAATATCCCAACGCCCGTGAATCCTACGGCTTCAGCCGTAGGAGGACGTCAAATTCGATCGTATCGTGATCTAATACATCCGTTTTCTTCCAATACTGACGAGAGTTGGTATTGGGCGTATAATGAGATATTGTCCGACTCACGGTTGATTCTCGACGTCGCAGTTTTCGGCTGTCGAGGCACCAATCCAGCTGCTGTTTTCCCATAGAAAGCGATTAGGAAAGCACAATCTCTTCGATCTGTGCTTCACGTTGATAGCTACGGCTATCTGACTGGCTCTACTCGTTTCGGTTAAACGGTACCCCTCCTACGCCGATCGAAACCGCCTCGAGAAGTGATTTTACACGCTCAAACTGCGGCTCACCGCTTCCACATTTCGTGGATGGGCGGTCAGGCTATCGTCACCGGGTATATTGAATGATTAGGACACTACTATGGCACGCAACGGTCGAATCAGTTAGTCAACCAATGGATGCTGACGGAGATGCTACACTAGACAGTGAAACCACACACATTAGCGATAGTCGATCCGACTACTCGAGTCAGCCACTCTTCGAGAGAGGGAGAAACGTCACCGCCAACCGATCAAAGGGGACCGGCTCAGTCCTCGAGCGGCGATTCGGTGCCGCGGACGCTGTCGACGATGACGTCGCCGTCGGGTCGTGACGCGATCCAGAACAGCTTGTAGGCGTCGACCGATCGCTCGAAGCGCACGTCCGGCGCGGAGCTCACGGCGACCTTCCGGAGCGTCCAGTTGAAGACGGCGTCGTCGGCCTTCTCTCCCGTCTGCTCGTCGGAGAGTTCCGACGGGATGACGAGGACGTCCTTGACCGTCCGGTCCGTCGTCTCCGGGAACGTGTCCGCACGAACTGCGAGTCGCCGGGAGCGATCGACGGTAACGACGTACTCGAGCTCGCGGTCCGACAGCAGCGGCCGGCCGACGGTCGCGACGGCGTCGTAGACGCGGTAGGGATACGCGACGGCGCCGACGCGGCCGTCCGAGTCGACGTCGTCTCGCGCGACTGCCGGTGTGATGACGGACAGTTCCGCCCGCTCGCGGCGGTCGCCCCGAGCTGGCGGGGACGCGGCGTCGGTCCGACGAGCGCCGCTCATCTACTCGTCACCCTCCTCTTTCTCCCAGTAGTCGCTGGCGGC